>JANXVQ010000369.1 GCA_025351545.1 Spirosoma sp. | reverse complement strand
GAATTAAATTGATTGGCGACTGGGCACGGGCAGCGGCAATACAAATAATAAAAAGAAGTAAGCGACTAAGATTCATGCTTCGAGTGGTTGATAAGTATAATGTATAAGCAAGTTTACCCAAGATTTTAATGACAACGGGCCAATATCCAAATTTACCACAGCCAATATTGGCACATTTTTCCGTTTCCTGCGTTTCTTTGGCAAGGAGCAGACAACACGCTCCGTTTTTTTCAATGGCCCAATCACTAAAAGACCTTACCCCCCGGCAAATTGTTGCCGAATTAGACCAGTACATTATCGGACAGAACGATGCCAAACGTAATGTGGCTATCGCTCTTCGAAACCGCTGGCGTCGGATGAACAGTACCGCCGATATGCAACGCGAAATTACGCCGAATAATATACTGATGATTGGCGCGACAGGTGTCGGCAAGACCGAAATAGCCCGCCGGCTAGCCAAAATTGCCGACGCGCCTTTTATCAAGGTCGAAGCCTCGAAATTTACCGAAGTCGGTTATGTTGGCCGCGATGTGGAAAGCATGGTGCGCGATCTGGTTGAGCAGTCCGTAAATATGGTGCGGGCGGCAAAAAAAGAAGCCGTACAAGTCAAAGCGCAGCAATTAGTTGAGGACGCGATTCTTGATATTCTTATTCCATCCGTTAAGTCAGCCAACGGTCAACCGGGCTTTGACAATGAGAAGAAAGACGCCGATGCCGAACTGAACGAACGAACCCGCGAGCGTTTCCGCGATAAAATCCGCTCCGGTGAAATGGATGATCGAAAAATTGAGATTGACGTGCAGCAAAGCCAAACGCCAAACATTGGCATTATGGGTGGCGCGGTTGATGATATGTCGATGATGAACATTCAGGAAATGATTGGCGGTATGATGCCCAAACGCGGTAAAAAACGCAAAGTGACTATTGCGGAGGCCCGTAAAATCCTCCTGGAAGAAGAAGCAGCAAAGCTCATCGACATGGATGAGGTGAAGGAAGAAGCCATCCGAAAAGCCAAAGATACCGGGATTATTTTCATCGACGAGATTGACAAAGTAGCCTCGGCCCGCTCAGGCAACGGCGGAGGTGGGCCAGATGTTAGTCGTGAAGGCGTTCAGCGCGATCTGCTCCCGATTGTAGAAGGTAGTGCGGTCAACACCAAATACGGTGTTATCCATACCGACCATATTTTATTTATTGCGGCCGGGGCCTTTCACGTAGCCAAACCCAGCGATTTGATTCCTGAATTGCAGGGACGTTTCCCAATTCGGGTTGAATTGCAAAGTTTGTCGGAAGATGATTTCTATCACATTCTCAAAGAGCCAAAGAACGCCCTCACCAAGCAGTACGAAGCTATGCTGGCGTCTGAAAATGTTGGCCTTACATTTCAGGATGACTCCCTGCGAGAAATTGCCCGGATTGCGTTTGAAGTAAACGGTGACGTCGAGAATATTGGTGCACGTCGGTTGCAAACGGTGCTTAGCCATCTTATGAACGACTTTATGTTCGATATTCCTGACGTTATCGGTGCCAACGCGCACGTTGTTGTTACCAAGGAACTTGTGAACGAAAAGCTAAACGGATTGGTAAAAAACCGGGATTTGAGTCAGTTTATTTTATAGTACTGAGGCTGGAAAGCCGCGTAGATGAAGGAATTAAGGTTAGTTTGTATCACTTACCGTCCCCAATTTGACCATTAGCCTTTGGCTACGCGGCCTTCCAGCCACAACATTAGTATACGTATTATCTGCTCAATGGCCCGATCGATATCAGCCCGCTTGCGATCAGGAGAGTCGAAGCGGTTGAAAGGGCGGAGTTCGAGGACGAAGGTTTTCTCAACCGTTTCATCATCTATGGGTGTGTAGAGTTCATGGGCCGTTAACTTTACGGGAATTAAGCCGTGCCGTGTCTTGAAGCGGGTCAATAAATAAGCCAATAACTTTTCGACGTCTGCTGCTGAAATACCATCGGCTGGAACGAAACGTACTTCGGCATGATTACGATCCACAAGTGTCTGTTTCTCAGGTGCAAAATGGCCTTCGCAACTCGAAAACGTACGCACCAATCCGGTTTTGTTCAGCGCATCAACCAACGGACTGATTTTCGGTTCAATATCGTCCATTATTGTTCACCGTCCAGTAAAGCCACTTCGTCGGCATCGTTTAACTTATGACGACTCGACCTGTAGCCTTTTTGCCAAAACCAGCCCAGATACGCAACCGCAGCCAACGCCAATACGCCCGATACCGCGAATGAAACATCAATTCCCGATTTCCCGATAATGTGATTATGCAGCCAGCCAGACGTTAGAGCGCCTAAACCAATGCCAGCCTCGAGCGCAATGTACATTGTAGCCATAGCGCGGCCACGGGTTTTCTCATTGCTCAGGTCGGCGGTCCAGGCCGTTACCGTTGGCGAGTTCATCCCCCACGACATCCCATAGAAAACAGCCGCTGTCCAGAACCACGCGGGCGAATCGGTCAGGATCAGGAGTACCATCGAGAAGGCCAATACAATAGTCGATATAAATAATACCGGTATACGGCCATACCGGTCTGATGTTCGGCTAAATAGCAGCCGAACACCCAGCGATGATACTGTGTATACGGTAAAAAACAGTCCATTATTCGTGATGCCGAGCGGTGAACTTACCTCCGAAATCACAGTCAATATCACCCCCGATGAGAACGACTGTAACAGCAGTACAATGAATGGCGGCAGGGCTTTCTTATCGAAAATTTCGTTCTTTTTCAGTCGCAGCAGACCAAATCGAAACGGCTGCGGATTTGCCAATGTTTCGGGCATTTGCAGTAAAATACCAATAGATAATAACGCAAACGCCGACGAAGTCCAGAACATGATATTCATGGAAAAATCATTGGCCAACCAGCTACCAATGGCTGGCCCGAGCGACATACCCATCGCGGTGAACAGGCCCAGCATGCCCATCGCTTCGCCCCGGCGAGTAGATGGTACAATGTCCGCCACATAGGCCGATGTAGCCGTGGGCTTGGTGCCGGTCGAAAAGCCGTGAATGAGCCGAAGCGTCAGAAAACCACCGACGGTAAGCAGATAGGGATATAGAAAACCACAGACAAAACACACAATTGACCCAAATGCCATGACTGGCACCCGTCCAACAGTATCCGTAATTTTGCCGCTAAATGGCCGGGAGAATCCTGCCGTGAGGGTGAAAAGTGCAATAATAAATCCGATATATTCCTTGCCGCCCAATTTTGTCAGGTAGGTGGGCAACTCAGGAATCATCATCGAAAAACTGGCCGAAAACAGGAAGTTACTAATCGAGAGTAACCAGAACGAGAGCGTATAAAGAGAGGGACCGCGTGAAGCCCGGCGCCTAAAAAGAGAAGGAACGACCAAAATGACCTGATTTTGTTCGCCCAAATTTACAAATATTTTATCGAAGATGTTGACAGACCTGGCAGCTTATGGTCTCTTCACAATGTTTTGTTTATCGTTTGTCAGCGAAGCAAGCTATTTAAACTTTCCCAATTTCGTTGAAATGACCAGATTTTTGTCTTGGCTCCGGCCACCCGGTCCGACGGCCGGAGCCAAGACAAACCCACACTCATTTTATCGCCAGTTTAGAAAGTTTAAACAGCCTCAACAGTTAAAATTACTCGTGACCAGCTGTGGCTGCATCAAATATTCGGCAAAAATTACCTCCGCCTATCTTCCCGATTTCATCCTCGGTGAAACCTGTTTTTAGCATTGCATCAACAACAGTGTAGTAGAAACCGGCCTTTTGACCCTCCCAGGTTTCGTTGGTACCACCGCCAATTCTGCCGCGATTTTTATCACTGCCGGGGCCATTTTGGCTATTATTATCACGTGGACGGCTATCCTGATTGCCAGTATTGCCACCGCCAGGCTGAGGAGCAGGAGCGCCGGGTTTAGGGCCGGAGTCGGCAGGTGACCTGTATGCTGGAGTCAACTTGGTATCGGTGCCGATGCACACATGGTCAATTCCGACGACGTCAACCATAGCTCTAACATTCTGGGCATATGCCAGTGGCGTATCTGCCAGGTGTTTCCATATGCCAATAACACCACCCGCGTTTGCCACAATTTTAGCTTGCTCTTTGCTAATCAGTCTTGGACGCATCATGGTGGCCATGCGCTCATTCTGCCCCAACTGGGTATCGAGACCGGTATGAGAAATAAGTACCGGGTGAGCTGCCACTTTTAGTGCAGCATTTACAGTTTCATTGTTGGCATGTGAAAGGTCGACAAGAATACCAAGCCTGTTGCATTCCTTGATGACATCCGCTCCAAACGCGGTTAGCCCACCCCATTGAGCAGGGTTTGTAAAAACATCGCCCAATGGTACAGACGCATCGTGGTAGTGAAGTAGTCCAAGGTGCCGCAAGCCTCTGTTATAAGCCACCTTGAGCCGATCCAAATGCCCTTCAAGAAAGTGGGCACTCTCAACCGACTGAATGATGGCTGGCTGATGATTTTTATGAGCAGAACGGAGGTCCGCCAGGTTCATTGAACGCTTTATGTTGCTGCTTTCCAACATATTATCCATAGCCGTCAATCCGCTTGTAAACCGGCCATAAGCCTCACCCGGGTTGCGTAGCTGTTGATAGTCAACGGCGAATGTCATACAAATAGCCGACAAGCCTGACTTTTTCATCTCGACAGCAAGGTCGACTTTTGGGCCGGGTAACTCCGCTGCGTTGATCGGAACATCGATATGGTTGTGCGTATCAATTCCGATTGTTTTGGCTACGATAGCCGCTACCCGTGGGTCGACTTCATCGACAGCCCACGGACGACCTCGGATTCGATATAATGGCTGCCCCCGCTCCGGTTACGGTGGTGATAAACGTTCGCCATGACCATTCTTGTTGATATTTTTTTTATGATTTTTAAATAGACAGATTGCCAGTGAATCCGGTTCTCCTACGGGTTGGCAGCAACTATTATTTTGTAAAGATACTTGCCCTGAAACAGATTACTTTTTTTACATGTTGATGATTGTCGAAATAGAGACAAGACAGGAAATAGCTCAAGCTTCCCATCTCAAATTGTTCTTGGTAGTCAATGGTGCCTGCACAATCGGGTGATTGCCGACCGGGGCAATTAGAAATAAAAAGCCCCCGCCGGAAACGGCGGGGGCTTTTGCAAAATCATATGAATCAATAAAATCCAATCAATCCCACCGGGCCGGATTTACTTTACTTCTTCGTAAGGCACATCCGAAACGTTGTCGCCTGCGGGTTGGCCCTGACCGTTTCCGTTGGCCGAACCATCACCGTTTCCGGAGAAACCGGCACCGCCCGCTGGGTTAGCTCCATCCGTATTGGTAGCATTATACATTTCGGTGGAGGCTGTAGCCCAGGCTGCATTCAGCCCTTCCAGGGCCGTGTCGATGGCCGTTAAATCACGGGAACCGTGCGCTGTGCGGAGCGTAGCAAGAGCTGTTTCAACAGCCGACTTGTTGCCTTCCGTCAGTTTGTCGCCGTATTCTTTCAGTTGTTTTTCCGTCTGGAAAATCATCGAGTCAGCCGCGTTGACTTTCTCAACTGTTTCGCGCTCAATTTTATCGGCCGCTTCGTTGGCTTTGGCTTCTTCGCGCATCCGGCTGATTTCCGCGTCGGTTAAACCGCTCGATGCTTCAATCCGGATTTTTTGCTCTTTACCAGTGCCTTTGTCCTTCGCCGTTACGTGCAGGATACCGTTGGCATCCACATCGAAGGTTACTTCAATTTGTGGTACACCGCGTGGTGCTGGCGGAATATCGGACAGGATAAACCGGCCTAACTGACGGTTCTGAGTTGCCATTGGCCGCTCACCCTGCAAGATGTTGATTTCTACGCTTGGCTGGTTGTCCGAAGCCGTCGAATAGGTTTCAACCTTTTTGCTTGGAATCGTCGTGTTAGCGTCTACCATTTTGGTAAATACGCCACCCATCGTTTCAATACCCAGCGAGAGCGGAATAACGTCGAGCAACAGCACGTCTTTTACTTCACCCGTCAATACACCACCCTGAATGGCAGCACCAATGGCTACGGCTTCATCGGGGTTAACGGCTTTAGATGGCTTGCGGCCGAACAGTTTTTCAACTTCATCCTGCACTTTAGGAATCCGGGTCGAACCACCTACCAGAATGACTTCGTCAATCTGACTGGCCGACAAACCCGAATTTTTCAGGGCACGACGGCATGGTTCCAGACTACGCTGAATCAGCGAATCGGCTAACTGCTCGAATTTCGCCCGGCTCAACGTCCGCACCAAGTGCTTTGGAATGCCATTTACCGGCATAATATAAGGTAAGTTGATTTCCGTAGAGTTAGCACTCGACAGTTCAACTTTCGCTTTTTCGGCCGCTTCTTTCAAACGTTGCAGGGCCATTGGGTCCTGACGCAGATCAATAGCTTCGTCTTTCTTAAACTCGTCGGCGAGCCAGTCGATGATCACCTGATCGAAGTCATCACCACCCAGGTGCGTATCACCATCGGTCGATTTCACTTCAAACACGCCATCGCCGAGTTCAAGGATTGAAATATCGAACGTACCACCGCCGAGGTCAAAAACGGCAATTTTCTGGTCAATATTGGTTTTATCCAAACCGTAGGCCAGAGCGGCTGCGGTTGGCTCGTTGATAATCCGTTTTACGTCCAGACCAGCAATAGCACCGGCTTCTTTGGTTGCCTGACGCTCAGCATCATTAAAGTAAGCAGGCACCGTAATGACGGCTTCTGTTACAGTCTGACCAAGATAATCTTCGGCTGTCTGCTTCATTATTTGCAGAATCAGGGCCGATAGCTCCTGGGGCGTATATTGACGATCGCCGATCCGCACGCGGGGCGTACTGTTAGGACCGTTTTCTACGTCGTAAGCGACATTTTTAATTTCATTGGTCACCTCGCTATAGCGTTTTCCCATGAAACGCTTAATCGAGGAGATCGTATTTTTGGGGTTGGTGATGGCCTGGCGTTTGGCTGGTGCGCCAACTTTACGTTCGCCGTTGCCGTTGTCCATAAACGCGACCACCGACGGCGTCGTCCGTGCTCCTTCGGAGTTGGGGATCACGACCGGCTCGTTGCCTTCCATCACGGCCACGCACGAGTTCGTGGTGCCTAAGTCAATACCAATAATTTTTCCCATAACTGGATTTAGTTTCTTTAGATACTGTGGTTGTAAATTAACAGACATAACCTATCTATCAATACAAATGCCAGCTCTTCAACTTGTTTGATTTGCTGTCAGATTGGCAGAATAATATACCCGATCGGGCCAGAATGGCGCGTTTGGAGGATACATGCTTAAATCATGGCAGAGTTCTATCAACAACGACCTGGGAAGAAGAGAGGGTAAAATCCAACTAAAATAAAAACTATAGACAAATCTGTCAAACAGGCAAAACGATACAGGTCCTTAAAGTGATCAGTCAACTTATTGACTTTTTCCCGGAGATTGGGGTGATTGTTTCGCTGGCTATGGTAAACATAGAAAAGGCCAACCAGTAGGGTCGGCCTTTTCTATCAACTAGTATGCATAACTTATTTACCGCCGAACAGGCCGCCCAGCATACCGCCCAGGCCGCCACTACCGCCACCTTGCTGCGTAGCTACGCGAAGAAGATCGTTCATATCCAGTTTACCATCGGCCATTGCTGATCCAGCCATGCCCATCCAGTCAACACCTTGCTTACCCGCAGCAGCACCCAAAGTTGAGTTTCCGTCAACGCTGGAATCGTTCGGATCAGACGCTTTGTTCATCAATTTGCTCAATACCATCGGCACAATGGCAGCTGCCACCGACATGGCTATCTGAGGAGATATGCCTAATTTTTGCATCAAATTCTGCTCAACGTGCTCTTGAACGCCTTGCGTAACAGGGCTTTGCTGAACATCGCCACCATTAACAACCATGCCCAGCAGATTGCCCAGACCGCCACCTTGTGCCTGCTGACCAAGGCCACTCATAATACTGCTGGCAACTGTCTGCATGACATTGTCGTTCTGGCTATTTGGAATAGCTGGATTGTTGATAACAGACTGACCCGCTTGCTGCTGAACGAGATTCATTAAGGTTTCTAACATGATTTTTTTTCGTTTATAAATGGTAAGCAAGTACAGGTTAATTGGGTAACACGCTTAAAATTAGACAGATTCTAATACATACTTCACCTGAATCAGTTAATTTTAGCGTGAATCTATTTCTGTCCTATGACGAACGAAAACTCAAAAAGTAGCGGTGAGATTTCAAAAAACATACAATTTATCGAACACGTAAACCTGTTGCTTACCGATTTACTCTATCCAAGCGAATCTGACGAACCTATCGAACCTGTAACCTGCTACCTCCATCAGGCTGAACCGTTGACAGTTAGTCAAATTAAAGACTGGCTAATGCTGCCTCCATCAGTTTATGTAGAGGAGATACCGGAAGCCGATTTCTGGGCGCCAGTTGCTACCGATCAGGATTGGTATGACGATGACGAGAAAGCCCGTACCGCCAAATTTGGTCAGCTCAAACAGGTCTTAGAAATCGAACTAACTGTTCGGCAGGTGTTTCAGGTGGGCGAGTCAGACATGGATGTGTATGTGCTGGGCCGACAGGAAGACGGCGAACGAGTGGGGATCAAAACCAAAATCATTCAGACATAGCCCGATTTCCGGTATTACGAAATTCGTGGGGCCAATACGACTAAAATGAAAAACCCCGGCTCATCACCGGGGTTTTTCATTTATTCAGGTCTGTTTACTTTACTTGTTCCACAACGGCGGCAAAAGCTTCCGGGTGGTTCATGGCCAGATCGGCCAGTACTTTACGGTTGAGTTCGATACCCGATTTGTTGAGGGCACCCATGAAGACCGAGTACGACATACCATGTATGCGCGCACCGGCGTTGATCCGCTGAATCCAGAGACCCCGAAAATCGCGTTTCTTAGCACGGCGGTCGCGGTACGAATATCCTAAGCCTTTTTCGACAGCGTTTTTAGCAACTGTCCAAACATTTTTACGCCGACCAAAATAGCCTTTGGCCAGCTTCATTACTTTTTTCCTACGAGCCCTGGAGGCAACGTGATTGACGGAACGTGGCATTGTATGTAACTTGTTTTTTGACGACCGGCGGGAAACTTATTGTATAATGAATAAAGTGTACTGGCTGTGGCCAATTTCGTTATTCATTTTGCATTATTCATTCCTCTTGTAAGGCCGGATATCGGGTGAAACGTGAAACCAGACGCAACTGCGTCTTTTTTGTCTTAAACGTTTAGCAGCGCTTTAATGCGACGCTCGTCTGGACCATCAACCAACGTAGCGTGTACTAAATTACGCTTCTGCTTGGTTGATTTTTTAGTCAGAATATGACTGTGGAAGGCGTGCTTCCGCTTGATTTTTCCTGTGCCGGTCAGCTTGAAACGCTTCTTGGCACCTGAATTGGTTTTTACTTTTGGCATTATAGTAAACCGCTTTGTATGGAAAATTAAGTAAACAGGCCGCAAAGATACAAAAAAGTTGTTAGATGGCAGTAGCCGACGGCAAGTTTTGCATTGATGACTAATTACAATCCCGTTCGTTATAGATTCCAACTACCGGGTTAGGTCAACTGACAAAGCCCTGTACAAGTAATCCGTCCGGATTGCCTATACAGGGCTTTGTCAGTTGACCCGATCAGCAAGCGATTAGCCTACTTGATCAGCAAAGACAAACCGTCTCTCCAGCCACGTTATTTTTTAGGAACTACCACTTTTGGCGACAGGAACATACTCATCCGTTTGCCTTCGAGTTTGGGCTCCGATTCTATCTTGCCAAATTCCTCCAATCCTTTGGAAAAACGCTCCAGTAGTTGGAAACCCCGGTCTTTAAAGACAATGGCCCGGCCAACAAACTGCACGTAGGCTTTCACCTTCGCCCCTTCTTTCAGGAAGTTGATCGCGTGTTTGAGCTTGAACTCAAAGTCGTGATCATCGGTATTGGGACCAAAGCGTATTTCTTTAATTACGACTTTCGTCGCGTTGGCCTTAATCTCTTTTTGCTTTTTCTTCTGCTCGTATTTGAACTTGGAGTAGTCTACAATACGGCAAACGGGCGGTACGGCATTGGGCGATACTTCAACAAGGTCGAGGTTTTGCGCTTTGGCCATGGCCTGCGCTTTATTCGTCTCGTAGATTCCCTGCTCTACATTTTCGCCTACCACCCGCACTTCGCGGGTCAGGATGCGCTCATTAACTTTATAGGGTTCTTCAACCACGCGACGGGGTGGTCTCCGCTGGGGTAATGCCATAAATTGTGTTTAGTGTGCTATTTTAATTCGTTTTGAAAACATACTGTGGCTCAAAAAGTTCGGGAATCTATTGAAAATACTCGTTCAGTGCAAGTTTAGATTTGTTTACTGTACTTAGTTTACGATAAACGGATGCAATAAAGACATTTTTCCCACCCATCGTAAACCAAATACAGCCAATCAAACTTTATATTTTCACCTCTGCCTGAAACGACTTCACAAACTCCTCAACGCTCATGCTGCCAAGATCGCCCTGCCCTTTCCGCCGGACGGATACTCTACCTTCGGCGGCTTCTTTTTCG
>JANXVQ010000249.1 GCA_025351545.1 Spirosoma sp. | reverse complement strand
ATTGGCCTGACGCTCCCGTTCTAACTTTTCCTGTTGAAGTTTGGCCTCTTGTTGTTGCCTAGCCTGTTCTTCTAAAGCCTTTATTGCACGTTGTTTTCGATGTTGTTCGGCTTCTTTTTTCCGAAGTTTCGCTTCTTCCCTTCTTGCTGCCTGTAACCGTTGTTGTCGTTGAGCCTCTTGCTCTAACTGCCTTCTTATTTCCTCAGCCTTTTGCTTTTCTTCAAGTTCTTTCTGTTTTTGGCTTTTCCCGAAAAGCCAATCAAATAATCCCATAACGTCGGTAAATTTTGGTTTAGGTGCTTCAGTACTTTTGTAAAATCAATCTACTTTATCGTCAAATCTTTCGTTGTCTTTTTTACCCTTGCCAGTCCCGTCCTACTTGAATTACACTTCTTTCTAACTATCCGTAAGTTCGCTTTTGCTTTGTGGTAATCTCTGAAACTTTGGGTCAAACTTTCGTCTTTAAATATAAGCTGATTGTCTGGGCTTGAGGTGTACTCAATTGCATCAAAATCAAAACTATTCACCTCTTTAAAGCGGTCGATAATTATCGAAAAGGTATGTGGTTGCCGATGATCAACGGCTAATTCAGTCCATTTTGACAAAATACCCGTTTCCTGACATTTAACTTGGCCTTTAATAGAATGATTGTCAAAATACCCCTGTTTCACTGCATGAATATCAACATGAACAGAGTTTCTACAGGCTACATAAAACAATTTTTCTGGGTCATATTTTGGGTTGTTAATCAACATCAAGTACGAAATATATTGGCTGGTATTATCACTGTAAAAAACCTCAAAGCATTTGGTATTGAATTGAACGCGGGCGATTTTGATATCTTCAATAGAAATGTCCTCTACATTTATATCTACGCTGCTTTCAATCACTTCTGGTACTTCATCGGTATCTTCCTGTGGCTCTTCATCTGCTCCCAAGCAATTCAAATAATCGTAATAGAGAAGATCAATAACAGCCTCATAATCAGAATCGTTTAGCGACTGTCTGAAGTCATAAGCGTTAAGAATCGCTTTGTAATGAGCAATTGCATCTTTCTTAAACTTAAATTCTTTTTGTCCTATTTTTAGCGGTCTTGCCATTCTTACTGTTCGCTTTGTCGGCAGTAACCCGCCGGGTAATTTGATTTTCCTAACTTCGGCAATCGACCTGTCCGGAACCTGAAATGAAAGCCTAAACTTGCCGAACCGGGGCGTTTGCGTTGTCGGCCGAAACCCGCCGAACGAGCAAAAGCCTAACCTCTGCTGCCTGTCGACCGAAACGCCGAAATGCAGACACTTTATGTACCTGCACCCACCAGTGTAACGTACGCAACATCGCGGAACTACCTTTCACTGATTATCAGAACTATGTAGTTCCGCATGACTTTATTTTATCTACTGCCAGAAAGTACTTTGTAAGGGTTGGAAGAATTAACGATGAACCAATGTACAAACAAAAAGCGCCCCCGATCGAAAGATCGGGGGCGCTTTACTAAACGGTATAAATCAGCAACTTGATATTACATCATGCCGCCCATGCCACCACCGCCGTGACCGTGGCCACCACCGGCTGGAGCTTCTTCTGGCTCATCGGCAATAACACACTCGGTTGTTAGCAACAGACCAGCGATAGACGCTGCGTTTTCTAATGCCAAACGCGTTACTTTTTTCGGATCAATAACACCGGCTGCAAACAGATCTTCGTAGGTGTCGTTTTTGGCGTTGTAGCCATAACCGCCCGTACCTTCTTTCACCTTGTTCACAACAACTGAACCTTCGCCACCAGCGTTAGCGACAATCGTACGTAAAGGTGATTCCAGCGCCTGACGAATAATGTTGATACCAGTTTTCTCGTCTTCGTTGATAGCGTTGATAGAATCCAGAGCCGAGATAGCCCGGATCAAAGCAATACCACCACCCGTTACGATACCTTCTTCAACAGCAGCCCGAGTTGCGTGCAATGCATCGTCAACGCGATCTTTCTTTTCTTTCATTTCTACTTCGGTAGCAGCACCGATGTAGAGGATAGCCACACCACCCGACAGTTTAGCCAGACGCTCCTGCAATTTCTCGCGGTCGTAATCTGATGTCGTGTTTTCGATTTGGGCTTTAATTTGATTCACGCGACCCGTGATATCATCTTTCTGACCTTTGCCATTAACAATAGTTGTATTGTCTTTGTCGATCAGAATTTTTTCGGCTTGACCAAGGTATTCGATCGAAGCGTTCTCAAGTTTGAAACCGCGCTCTTCGCTGATAACCTGACCACCCGTTAGGATAGCGATGTCTTCCAGCATAGCTTTCCGGCGATCACCAAAACCTGGAGCTTTCACGGCGGCCACTTTCAGGGCACCCCGAATTTTGTTTACCACCAGCGTAGCCAACGCTTCACCGTCAACGTCTTCTGCAATAATGATCAGCGGACGGCCGGTTTGAGCAACTTGCTCCAGAACTGGTAACAGTTCTTTCATCGACGATACTTTCTTTTCCGAAATCAGGATGAATGGGTTTTCTAACTCAACTTCCATTTTCTCGGTGTTCGTAACGAAGTATGGCGACAGGTAGCCACGGTCGAACTGCATACCTTCTACGGTTTTAACTTCCGTTTCTGTACCGCGAGCTTCTTCAACCGTGATAACGCCTTCTTTGCCAACTTTTTGCATCGCTTCGGCAATCATAGAACCGATTTCCTCGTCGTAGTTAGCCGAGATCGTTGCTACCTGCTTGATTTTGCTGAAGTCGTCGCCAACGGTTTGCGCCTGAGTAGCCAGATTAGCCGTTACAGCTATAACCGCTTTCTCGATACCACGCTTCAAATCCATTGGGTTAGCACCAGCCGCTACGTTTTTCGCACCGATCGAGTAGATCGCCTGCGCCAGTACGGTAGCTGTTGTTGTGCCATCACCAGCCGAATCAGCGGTTTTCGAGGCTACTTCTTTCACTAATTGAGCGCCCATGTTTTCCATGGCGTCTTTCAGTTCAATTTCTTTGGCAACCGTTACACCATCTTTGGTGATAACAGGCGAGCCGAATTTTTTGTCAAGGATAACGTTACGGCCTTTAGGTCCGAGGGTAACTTTTACGGCGTCGGCCAGGGTATCAACACCCTTCTTAATGCGCTCGCGAGCTTCTGTATCGAAAAATATTCTCTTAGCCATGATTGGTTAATAATGACCGGGTCGCCGGTGCGATTATGAATGATTAATTATGAGTGAAAGATGAAGATGAGCAGTACCGCCAACCGGAGGTAATTCATCATTCATCATTCATCATTGGCTTACAGGATTGCGAAAAT
Organism: Spirosoma sp.; assembly: GCA_025351545.1. Taxonomy (GTDB): domain Bacteria; phylum Bacteroidota; class Bacteroidia; order Cytophagales; family Spirosomataceae; genus Spirosoma. The sequence goes on along the minus strand of JANXVQ010000249.1, from coordinate 2,412 downwards.
GTCGGATTCACGCATAATTAGGTATTCTTTGCTGTCGACAGTGATTTCTGTACCAGCATATTTGCCGTACAATACCGTATCGCCCACCTGAACCGTTAGCGGCTCATCTTTCTTACCTGTACCAACGGCAATGACTGTACCACGCTGGGGTTTTTCTTTTGCCGTATCCGGAATGATAATTCCGAATGAGGTTTTTTCTTCGGCCGGTGCGGCTTCTACCAGCACGCGGTCGGACAGCGGTTTCACGTTTACTTTAACGCTTTCCGTTTCTGCTACCATGATAATGAGTTGATTAAGGTTACTAACTACTTGTGTTTTGTATTTACACGTCGGTTCTCGATCGCCAATTACTGTGCCAATACGCTTAACTGCCAAATTTTCCGGTTTCTGCCTGACATACTGCCATTCGCCATTTCTATTAAACTTCCTTCGGCAGATGGAGCATTTTTAACAAACAGAATTTGGCAGTTTAACAATCATTGGCTAGTTTAACCAAATCATATTCCCCAAAAATGAATGTTTCCGGTTTATGAAAAAACTACAACCTGACTGGTTTACGCAAAATTGGCTTGACGCCGAATATCAGAAATATGTCGTGATGGCATACTTGCAGGCGGTTCAGAAGAATTTTGTAGAGCACAAACTTTGCCCGGACCTACCTGAACTGCGTAGTCATTACGACGCTGGTATTCGTTTTTCGAGGGGCAAAGGTACGTTAAATGCCGCGTTCCCCAAGCGTGTTAGCGGAGTTACTGGTCCACCGCCCCGAATTGAGTATAAATCTGAGGTAACGGACGATAGTTTCATGGCAGAAATGGATGCTATCATGGAATTTGCCTTGCCTCGCTTTCAGTCTATGTTAACAGAAGGACAGCAGCGTTGGACGGATATTGCCAAATCATTGACGCTCGCGCCAGTAGGTTTGCTGCCGTTACGACCGGAGGAAGGGTATCTGTTTCTTAATGCCGCTAATGAAGCTGAAACACAGGTATATTATTTCTGCCTGACACTCTATTCAGATCAGGAACCGGGTGGGCGGCTGGTGCAGCTTCGTTTTATTGAGGCTGTGCGGAAAAGCCTGGCCAATACATTCGAGAACATTAAGCTTGATCTGATTCGGCGCCATCGGCATATGCCTAATCCGGCAACCTATATGCTGGAGAGCCAGCAGACTTACCCTGTGCAGGAAACCTTATTGCCCATTGCCCGGCAACTGCTGGTACAGGCAGTTGCGTAGAAATTAGATAAAAACAGCATGAGCCACGCCTGAAAGGGCGTGGCTCATGCTGTAAGCTTTTTAGTGATGTTACTTTTGGGGTGTCAATGCCGAAGTCGATGCGGCCGGCGTTTGAGCCGCACCGGCGGACCGTCCCGGAACAGCCTGACTTGGCGCTGCGCCGTTAACTGCGCTTGGTGCCGGTGCAGCGGCCCCTGGCAGCGTTTGGGTTTGCGCCCGATCTACGTTTGCACTGTTGATGCCCGTTACCTGGTTACGATCAACCATGATGTAGGTTGACAGCGACAATACCATAACGGCGATGCCAAGGCCCCACGTAATTTGTTCGAGCAGATCAGTAGTTTTCTTGACGCCCATAAGTTGGTTAGAGCCTAAACCGCCAAATTCGCCGGTCAGTCCTCCGCCTTTTGAGTTCTGAACAAGTACAATAAGAATCAGAAGAACGGTGAGAATACAAATGATGACAATAGTTGCCGTTATCATGAAATCGGTAGTCACCGGGTCGCCGGTGCGTTAAACAGTTAGGAGTAAATAGTTAACAGCTAATTAGGAGTGGTTTCACGATTCAGTCGATTCCCCGTTCGCACTCATTAATTCGCTTATTTTTGCCGCAAAGTACGCCTTTTTTTCGGGGTTTTTCACCATAAGCTGCTTATAGATTTCGAGGGCCTTGTCAGTTTTGCCCTGCTTCAGCAGAATTTTAGCGAAACTTTCCGTCACCAGACTGCCACCAACAGGCTTATTTCGTTTGGCTAAATCTTCCTGGTTGAGTGGTTCGCCAGATTTAGCCCGCACCGGCGAAATGCGCGGTTCCCGCTTAATAAAGCTTTCAATCAAATCTAACTGCCGCTGGCGTTCGAGGTCGGCCGGGGAAGGAGTGGGTTCAATGGGTGCTGTTTCTGCAATCTGTGCAAGGTCATTTTGTAGATTGGATTCAGCCAGCGTTGGATCTTCGGGAGTAGGTATGGTTACAAGGGGCTCCAGTTGGTTTTGGCTGGGTAATCGCAGGAGCGATATTGTTGGGAAACCATTATTCTCGCCTGCTTTCGACTTAAAGAAGGCATAACTTTCCTGTTGATAATCGTCAGGAATTGGGACGTGTTTTGCCGACAATTCATTCAATTTGGTCAACAAATTTTCTGACCATTGGAACTCATTATCAATTAGTTTGCGTA
>JANXVQ010000246.1 GCA_025351545.1 Spirosoma sp. | reverse complement strand
CTATAACGCGAGCTTCTTGGGCTTACCTTTGCCCCCATGAATGCTGATACCCTTAGGAAAAATGAAGACCAATTTTTGGCCTTGACTTCATTACTCCCACTTGAGTTTGATAAGTTACTGGCCGAATTTACACCCCGTTGGGAGAGATTCTATCGTTATCGAACTTTGGCAGGACGATACCGGGCTATACCCAGCGACAAAGAACATGGTAATGCAACCTTAAAAGGGAATTCCCAAAAACTCTTATTCTTACTGACTTACTTGAAAACCAACTCTTTACAACAGCAACAGGCGGTTAGTTTCAGGGTCTCTCAGTCTAAAGTGAGCCGCATGGCCAGCGTATTGCTGGAGGTACTCAACCAAACCCTGTCTGAGTTAAACCTACTACCCGTTCGCAACGGGGAGGAACTAGCTGTTCGGTTATGCAACCATCCTCAGAAAGTCTTCAGCTATGACGGCATCGAGCGGGGCATTCTACGCAACAGTTGCTACGATGCTCAAGAGGAAGAATATAGTGCTAAAAAAAAGCGCATCGGCTGAAAAACAACGTTTTGTGTGACACGACTCAACTTATTTCTTACTTATCGCCTACTGAATCAGGTCGGATGCACGACAAGAAAATTGCGGATGACTACCCACTACATCTACCCGCTGGTAGCGTGATACGCCAAGATTTAGGCTTTATGGGTCATCAACCCGAAGGGATTCTGGTGGAGATGCCTTACAAAAGGCCCAGAAAAGGTGAGTTAACGTTTAGCCAATTGCTCTATAATCAGATGCTTAGTCCACTTCGAGTAGTCATTGAGCATGCCAATAGCGGTATTAAGCGATTGCGCATGATTAAGGATACGCTACGGCTGCATAGTGAGTGGTTCCGCGATACAGTGATGGTGGTTGCTTGCGGCCTGCACAATCTGCGAGTAAGCAGTGCACAACGCGCTTACCTGGCGCACGAGCGCGATAAAGACCTAAATGAATCTGCATAATCACTATTATATATAAAAAAGCCTGACTTATTGGTCAGGCAAGTGCATTAAAGCAGTTCAATAAATACTTAATCATCCCTTTGACGGAAGGAAAATGATAAGGTCACTAAGTAGTGTAAAAAAAAAATTGGTTAGACTACTAGTCCAACCAAATACTGCTGAACGGGCATTGTTGATCATACTGAGTATCAACTCCTGTCAGGATCACCGAATTCCTCCAACTGGCCAGATTATTCAACCTGCCGGTCCAAAACCCGATCTGGGATTTACTATTGGTCCTCAGATGTAGGCCGTTATTGAAGAATTGGGGCGGCTCAGCCCTACGCCCCTCAATGAGCTTACTCCTCAGCAGGCACGTTTGCAACCCTTGTTCAGGGATGCGGTCAACTCATTGCTCGGTAAGAACAAGATTCCTCGCCCAACAGCTAACGGTACTGTTAGCCAACGGATGATTTCTGGAGCGGCAGGAACACCCATTCGGATTGTCGTTTACATTCCAAACAATGTGGCCGGTCCCATGCCAGTTGCTTGGACGTCTGATAATCAAACAACTATATGTTTGCCTACTGTTTATTCTGGCGCTTTGCTCGCACAGTAAGCAAGCGATGAGAAAGTGGATAATAGAAAGGCCGGCGTTTTTTGTTTATGACTCGATTCCATGTACAGCCTGGTGGGTCTGCCCTTGTAGCAAGGCAAACGCCCGCTTGTAATCTTTCACCGCCCCTGAGCCTGGTTTTCGGTCTTTCCTCTCAACCCCCTAATTAACTGGACATAATTTCCGTAAACGAAGTTTTACTTTTACGGGATTATGAACAAGGAAAAACGAGCCTGGAATTTGGCCGAAAAACTCGAAGCGCTCCAGCTTCTGAAGAAAGAAGGGATCAGCAAAGCTTGTCGCCAACTCGGCTTATCGAGTACGACCCTCTATAATTGGCAGCGGTCTTTCGAGCAAAATGGCGAACTGGGCCTGAGTGCTAAGCCGGATCACGGCAAAAACCCCGAGTTTGCAAAACTCAAACGGGAGAATCATGAACTGAAAATGCTGGTAGCCGAAAAAGAATTGATTATCCGGGTCCAAAACGAACTGCTAAAAAAAAGTCCTTAGCCAAGTCAGTCCGGCTTCTGGTGGCTCAGGATTGCATTGGGGCGGGTATCGCTAAGAGTCTGGTACTGCGCTTGTGTCAGATTAGCAGGAGCTCGTTCTACTATAAGCCGCAGGACGGACACAGGCAGGCGGGTCGGGTTTGTTCAACCACTACGATCAAACGAACAGGAGGCTACGAACCGGATACTCAAGTGGTTGAAGACATTAAAGCCCTGCTGGCTCAGGAATTTGTCGATTACGGCTACTACAAGACCACCATCTACCTGCGTCAAACCAAGCAGTATCTCATTAACCCCAAAAAAGTGTACCGCCTGATGAACGAACACGGTCTTTTAAACCTTACTAGCCGGGCTTACAACACGACTAAACGCCAGTGGGTGAAGGAGTTGGTACCTAATCCTGAGACTGAATTTACTTATTTTGAGCGGTCCGCCGCTGCGGTTTGATATTAAGTACATTTACGTTCATGCCCGACGTGCGCACGCCCAGGTATTAACTGTTCTGGACGTTTTCAGTCGGTGGAATATGGGCCAATTGATCAAATGGACTATGCGGAAAGAGGATGTGGTCGCCTTATTTGAGACGCTCTTTGAGACTTACTCCTTACCAACTCAGTTTTATGTCCGCAACGACAATGGGAGTCAATTTGTGGCCGATGTGGTGCAAACTTATTTTCGGGATCGGAATGTGGTTCAGGAGTTTACCAAGCCTGCAACCCCCGAACAGAATGCGCATATTGAGAGCTATCACAGCATCCTGGAACGAGCTGTTTGTAAGCGATACGAGTTCGAGAGTCTGGCCCAAGCCATTGAGACTCTGAATCGTTTCCGGGATTTTTATAACCTGGAGCGCATTCATTCGGGGCTTCACTACCGAAGTCCGTATCAATTTCTGTTGGAAAGAGGAGTTGATATGCACGATCTGAAAAGCAGAAAATGTTCCAACTAACAAATAGGAAATTCTGTCCGAGAATTAGGGGGTCAGTACACTATCAGAAAAAGAAACCTCTTTTATACCACCCAAAATAATATCGTTAAAACTTTCTTTTTGCAACTTTATAAACGTTGGAAACCTACTATCCTTTTTCAAATACGCTTCTAAAGGCTGATTTAAGTTGATATTATCATCTTTTGATAGTCGGTTTAAAAACTCAAACCCATCAAACACGGATGACTTCCCCGACCCGTTCGACCCAATCAGTAAAACCAGTTTGCTATCGCTTGGAATGCCGTCGATAGTTAGATCTGTGAAGCGTTTAAAATTTTGAAGTTCTACGTTGGTGATGTGCATACTGCAAAGTTGATAATTTCCAATTAGAATTTCCCACAGGTATTATGTCTGGCTTCGGACACCCGTATACAGAGGTACAGCTCCTTGCTCCATAATCAATACAATCATCCCTCAAGTACCCCTTTTATTCATACTCAGTTGAATTTAATGACCTTTTAATAATAGGTATTAATGCTCATAGTTATAAGTTTATGTATTTTTAAGTAACGGTTTTAGCGATAATATGTATTAGTTTACTATAAGTGGTAGTTCGCTAAATAATTGTTTGTCAATTCTATTTTATCGAAACAATAAGTTTCTCATGGTTGCATGGAATGTCGATACCGCTCGCCATCTACTTGCTCGTTGCTTAATTGGTTATACCCGCAACGACCTGAGTAAAGCGCTTTCTTACGCGTCGGCTGATGCCTTCGTCAGTAAAGAACTTCTCGCCGATCTGGCGCAGCCCGCACCCCCTAATAGTTGGGTGACGGAAACCCCCGTTGCTAATAATGGCAGCGTAGACGGAACCAGATATACTGAGCTGACTACTTGGTGGTTAACACAAATGCTGACTCAGGGTACGTCAATGCGGGAGAAAATGGTACTGTTCTGGCATAATCATTTCGTGTCTGATCGCGAAAAAGTCAACTACCCACAGCATATGTATCAGCAGAATGCTTTGTTCCGTCAGTATGCATTTGGTGATTTTCGGCAGTTTACGAGAGATGTTACCATCAATCCTGCCATGCTGATTTATCTCGATGGGCGGCAGAATAATAAAAACGCACCCAATGAGAATTATGGTCGTGAATTGATGGAACTCTTCACACTAGGCATTGGCAACTATACAGAAACTGATGTTAAACAGGCCGCACTGGCCTTCACTGGCTGGTCGGTAACGGGGCTTATGTCGGTTTTTAACAAAGCGAACTTTGCCGATAAGGATAAAACATTCCTTGGCAAAACAGGTAATTTTACTTATACCGATATTATTGATATCATCCTGACCAAAGACGCTGCCGCTGAATTTATTTGCCGAAAACTGTATAAGGAGTTTGTGTTCTACAAGCCTAACGAACCCTTCGTAAAGCAAATGGCCCTCGTATTCCGTAATGCGAACTATAGTATTCGGGCGGCTTTGCAGTTTCTGCTCACATCCGATGAATTTTATAAGCCTGATTATCGGGGGGCAAAAATAAAAAATCCGGTCGAACTGGCAGTGGGAGCACTCAAATCCCTGGATATCAGTAAGCCAGATTTCGGCTACGTAGCCGAAACGTCCCGAACACTCCAGCAGTATTTGTTTTTTCCGCCGAATGTGGCCGGTTGGCCGGGTCAGCGCGACTGGATTAGTTCGAACACCTATCCGGCTCGGGGGGGGTATTCGGATTCATTGGTCAACGGCCGAAAAAGTAATGGCCAAAACCTGTCGTTTAAAGTCGTTCCCCTCGACTATGCCCGCAGCTATAAAAGCTCAGAAAATGCCTCGCAATTTGTGAAAGATGTGCTCAGTTTAATGCTCATTGTAGCGCCAACAGCTACTAAAGAAAAGTTACTGTTAGATACACTGTTAGATGGAACCATTGCAGCCAACTGGTCAACTAATACGCCAATGGCTGACCTGCGTATCCAGAAATTTCTGAAGGCGATTATGCGACTGCCTGAGTATCAACTTACTTAATTTATTTAACTATTCGTTCATTCAGTCATTGAAACTATGAAGCGCAAAGACTTTCTACGACAATTAGGCTTGCTGACGGGTGGAGTTGCCCTTGGTGTGCAGGGCATGCCGATTCGGGCATATGCACACAGCCCGTTCATGTTCGATATGGCCGGTACTAATGGTAACATACTGGTATTGGTGCAGTTGCAAGGCGGCAATGATGGCCTCAATATGGTTGTGCCCTATGAGAATGACATCTATTATCAAAAACGGCCCACTATTGCCATTCCGAAAGAGAAAGTACTAAAGCTAACCAGCCAGTTAGGCCTGAATCCGGCGATGAGTGCGTTTAAGGAACTTTATGACAACGCCCAACTTTCTGTGGTTGAAAGCGTTGGCTATCAATCGCCAAATCGCTCTCACTTCCGTTCAACCGATATCTGGTTGTCGGGTTCCGACGCTAATACCTATGAATATGATGGCTGGATTGGCCGGTATCTGACACATAAATTTCCGGCTTATCCGGTTACGCTGCCTGAGCATCCACTGGCTATTCAATTAGGATCGGTTGAGTCAATGCTGTTGCAGAGCCAGGTTGGCTCGATGGGCACTGTATTTGATAATCCCGACGCGTTTTATCAATTGGTGCAAGGAAGCAGTGCGGATACAGCGTTTGTTCCGAATACCGTGGCGGGTAATGAATTGAAGTTTTTACAGCAAATAGCCGCGCAGTCCATTCAATATTCCGATGTGATCAAAAAGAAAGCGGATATTGGAAAAAACGCCGTTACCTACCCTAATACGAATCTTGGAAAGCAACTTGCCATTGTAGCCGACCTCATTGCCGGAGGTTTAACGACTCCGGTCTATCTAACGACTATCGGGGGCTTCGATACGCACGCCAATCAGGTGGTAACGAGCGATGTCACAACTGGTCAGCACGCCAATTTGCTGAAAACAATGGCCGACGCTGTGACGGCTTTTACGAAAGATTTGCGGAAGCAGAACCTGGCCAATCGCGTTACTGTCATGACGTTTTCTGAGTTCGGTCGGCGCGTTAATGAGAACGGTACTACGGGCACTGATCACGGCACGGCAGCGCCACTTTTTGTGGTTGGCAATCCCGTTCGGGGTGGAGTTGTAGGTACGGCCCCCGACCTGAAAGACCTTGATAGTAACGGCGACATAAAGTTCAAAAATGATTTCCGGCAAGTTTATGCCAGCGTACTGCGTGACCACCTGGGTGTTGATGCCGCCATGACGCAAACCATTTTGAATCAGTCGTTCGAAACGTTGCCTATTTTTCGTCAGGCTCCAGTCCTGGCAGTGGCCGAAGGGACAATTGCCCTTGGTCAGAATACGCCTAATCCGTTTACAGACAACACGGAGATTCAGTTTTCATTGAAACAAGCCGGCAATGCCCGACTAACGCTATATGATATGCAAGGCCGGGAAATGACCGTGCTGCGCAACGGCCAGTTTGATGCCGGTAATTATATTGTATCCGTCAGCGGCTCGGATTTAGCCACCGGGCATTATCTCTACAGTCTGCAAACCGATGATGGACGACAAGTGAAACGGATGGTGAAAGTGTAGATAAAAGCAGGAACGAACGTGGACAAGCGAAAGGCAGATTTTCTCTTTCTGCTCGCGACGCCCGTTCCTGCTTTTTCACTTATCTTTGACCATATGACGTTTGACCAAATGCCCCCCCGCCGTCAGGAACAACTGATGGCCTTTGACCGGTTGCTGACCATCATGGATGAGTTGCGCGAGCAGTGCCCCTGGGATCGCAAACAAACAATGGACAGCCTGCGCCACCTTACCATCGAAGAAACCTACGAACTCTCCGACGCCATTCTTGAAAATGATTTATCCGAGATTCGTAAAGAGTTGGGTGATATTCAGTTGCACCTGGTTTTCTACGCTAAAATCGCATCGGAAATAACAACCGGATCGCCGGACCGTGGAATGCCGGATAGCCGGACATCAGACCATTTTGATATGGCCGATGTTCTGAACGGCGTTTGCGACAAACTCATCAGCCGCCATCCACACATTTACGCCGATGCCACCGGGAACAAGGTCATTGCTGACACAGAAGAGCAGGTAAAAGCTAACTGGGAACAGCTTAAACTCAAAGAAGGGAATAAATCTGTGCTGGGTGGCGTGCCGGGCTCGTTACCTGCGTTGGTGAAAGCCATGCGGATTCAGGAAAAAGCACGGGGAGCAGGTTTCGACTGGGACGAAAAACAGCAGGTCTGGCAGAAAGTGGAGGAGGAGATGCAGGAGTTCAAAGCTGAATTTAACGCAGAATCCAATGCGGTTATCGACCATCGACGGGCCGAGGGTGAGTTTGGCGACCTGCTTTTTTCGCTTGTTAATTACGCCCGCTTTATTGATATCAACCCCGAAACAGCTCTCGAACGCACCAATAAGAAATTCATTAAACGCTTTCAATATATTGAAGAACAAGCACGCGCGAATGGCAAAGCCCTGATCGATATGACGTTGGCCGAAATGGACGTATATTGGAATGAGGCTAAGAAAGATGAATGATATTACTTGATTGCTAAGTCGCTACACCCGATGCCGCGTGCATCTTATATCCTATACAAATCATGCGTATTGCATTTCTGACGGATTTGCACCTGGGTGCTGAAGGTGAAAAGATACAAGGTGTAGATGTCCGGCAAAACTTTCTGAGGGCGCTGGACTTCCTGACCGAACTGAAGCCGAATTGCCTGATTCTGGGTGGGGGCGTTTGCGACGCGGCTGGCAACCCGGATACGTATGACTGGGTGAGGAAACAAATTGACCAGCTCCCGTTCCCAAATTACGTTATTTCCGGTAGCCATGATGAATCGGCATTGCTGGCTGATGCGTTCGATAAACGCCACGATTTACACGGTGGCGAACTCTATTATGCACTACCCCTGGAAGGCCGTCCGGCCTTGTTTCTCGATTCATCGGAAGGGGAATTTTCACCTGAACAATGGACCTGGCTTCGTGATTATTTGTCGGCCCTGCGCGACAATAACGTTGTAATTTTTATGCACCACCCGCCCGTTCCTGCCGATGTTGTGTTTATGGATCAGAAGTATGCTTTCCGGCAGGGTGATGAATTTCTTGAACTAGTGCGCGATTTGCCGTGCCACGTGACTG
>JANXVQ010000228.1 GCA_025351545.1 Spirosoma sp. | reverse complement strand
CGATTAAGATTATCTGGACCAAAGGTGGCTATAGGCTTTCCTTTTATTATTTTCGAAGCATTTATAAATTCGGCAATCTTTTCTTTTACTGGTTTGCTTTCGTCACCGGATTCATATTGTATTTTATGAACCTCTTCGAGGACTTCCTCTAAAGACTTATCAACATTCTTCTTTAAGGGAGAGACTTGTTCTGTTACAGAATCAATTACTGAATCAACGCGCTCCAAACCACTTTTCAAAGTCCGCAGAAACGAAATTTCCTCTTCCCGAATTACGGTTGCCACGAAGTCCCGCTGAGCGTACAATTCTGGAAATACGTCGGCGAACTGATCGGCCAGCGTCGGCACAAGTTTCGTCATGAACGGCTCGGTCAGGTTCAGATAGGAGTATCCATACCGGATAGCCCGGCGCAGAATCCGACGAATTACGTAACCTGCTTTGGCGTTTGAGGGAACAAGTCCGTCGGAGATGGCGAACGATACGGCCCGGATATGGTCGGAAATGACGCGCATCGCTACATCTGTCATACCTTTACCCGCTTCGTATTTAATACCCGAAATTTCTTCAATAACCTTGATCGTTCCCGAAAAAACGTCGGTATCATAGTTCGATTTTTTCTGCTGAATGGCCATGCACAAACGCTCGAAGCCCATACCCGTATCGACATGGCGGGCGGGCAGCGGCTCCAGCGAACTATCGGCTTTGCGGTTGAACTGCATGAACACAAGGTTCCAGATTTCAACCACCTGCGGGTGATCGGCGTTGACCAGATCCTTACCCGGTGTTTCGGCTACTTCTTCGGGCGAACGAAGATCGACGTGAATTTCGGAACAGGGACCACAGGGACCCGTGTCGCCCATTTCCCAGAAGTTGTCTTTTTTGTTGCCGTAAATAATCCGGCCTTCGCCAACGATGGGTTTCCAGAGGTCGAACGCTTCCTGATCGAATGGAACGCCATCTTTTTCATCGCCCTGAAATACAGACACATAAAGTCGGTCTTTCGGCAATTGATAGACCTCCGTCAGCAATTCCCACGCCCAGGTAATGGCTTCTTTTTTGAAATAATCACCGAACGACCAGTTGCCAAGCATCTCGAACATGGTGTGGTGATACGTATCAAAACCAACATCTTCGAGGTCGTTGTGCTTACCCGATACACGCAGACATTTCTGCGTATCGGCTACCCGTTTGGATGGTGGTGTACCGTTGCCAAGAAAGAAATCTTTAAACTGAGCCATACCCGAGTTGTTGAACATCAGCGTCGGGTCGTTTTTGGCAACGAGCGGAGCTGATTGAACAATCAGGTGTTGTTTGGAGCGGAAGAAGTCGAGAAAATGCTGACGTATTTCGTGGGAAGTCATACAGTAGTCATAAGTTAGCGAGCGGCAAAGAGCAAGTGAAAAAGCCCATACAACTTACTTATGACTTATACCTTGCTATTTACTACTCACGTAAGTGCTGCAAAATTACGCCAAAACTTGCGTTTATTCAGTTCGCTTTCCAAGTTTGCGGTATGGAAAACGGTGGCAAGTTGTACTACGGCATAAAAGAAGTAGCGGAGATGTTTGAAATTAATGCCTCGAAACTGCGGTATTATGAAAAAGAATTTCCCAGTATACAACCAAAAAAAAATCGCTCCGGCGACCGGGTCTATACCCAGGCCGACATCGACCACCTAAAAGAGATTCTGGAGTTAATCAACGAGAAGGGATACACGCTGCCCGGTGCGCGCGAATATCTCAAAACCCGCGATACCAACCGACGAGAGCACGCCCGTTATATCAACAAACTACAAAAGCTAAAATCCTTTCTGGAAAAAATGCGGGCGGATCTGGACAAACCGCAGGAAAAGGGAATAGATGAGGCTTAACGGTTTTTACGGATAAGAATCGGCCAATTGTTCATATGGATTTTACCGGTAAACTGGTTTTTCCCGCCAGAAAGCAGTAAGCTTGCAGAAGTCATCACCGAACTCTGTTTAGTTTACAAAACCAGACTACCCATTTCGTGCCTACCGATACCCATCATCAAATTGCGCTGACGCTCGTTCCCGGCGTGGGCAGCATTCTTATCCGTCAACTGGTTAGTTACTGCGGTTCAGCGACAGAGGTTTTTCGGTCGCCGTTGGCCCGCCTGATGAAAGTTCCCGGCATTGGCGAGGTAACGGCGCGCGCCATTTTGAAATCCGCTGTTCTGGCCGAAGCCGAACAGGTTGTGAAGCAAGTAGAAAAACTAGGCGCAACAGCCCTCTTTTACACCGACAAGGCGTATCCATCCCGACTTAAACCTCTTTATGATGCGCCTGCCCTGCTCTATTTCCAGGGATCGGGCAATCTAAACGCCCCGCGTACGCTCGGGCTTGTGGGCACGCGACAGGCTACCGACTACGGCCGACGCGTTACGAATGAGATCATAGAAGCAGTGGCTTCCTATGGTATTAGTGTGATCAGCGGGTTGGCTTACGGTATCGACATTGCCGCTCACCGTTCCAGTTTGGCTAACGGCTTACCAACAATTGGCGTGATGGCCAGTGGTTTAGATATTATTTATCCAAATATTCACCAGAAAACGGCAGAAGAAATGCTGGCACAGGGTGGCTTACTCACCGAAAGTCGGCCCGGCACCAAGCCCGATGCGCATCTGTTTCCGGCCCGTAACCGCATTATTGCTGGCTTGAGCGATGCCGTTGTAGTGGTCGAAGCGGCCGCCAAAGGAGGTGCCCTGATTACAGCCGAGTACGCCAACAACTACCATCGCGAGGTCTTTGCCGTACCGGGGCAGTTGAACCAGGCGTTTTCTGCGGGTTGTAATAAACTCATTCGGGAGAACAAAGCGCAGATTTACACAAGTCCCAAAGACATTATAGAAGCCCTAAATTGGGACAGAGCTGCTGATCACGTATCTCACAAGAACATTGCACCACCCTTACCAACAGACATTACGGAGGAAGAAAGTCAACTGTTGGCCTTGCTTCGCCAGTCTGCCGATCTACATATTGATGACTTGAGTTGGAAAAGTCAGATTCCGATGGGACGTCTGGCATCTTTGCTGCTCACGCTGGAGTTTCAGGGGTTTGTGCGCTCGCTGCCCGGAAAAAAATATGCCGTAGTTTATATATAATCATTTGGGTCGTTTAGTTGGCCGTTTACAGTGAGTCAAATACCTAATTCAGTTTTATTTTTACGGGGTGGCTTATTAACTTATTCATAGCATGTCTTCTTCCCGATTAAGTTTATCTGTTCTTTTTTCCGCCTTTATTGCGTTTTCCTGTTTGGCCCAAACGATCCCAGCAGCAAAAGAAAGCGGCAATCCAATTTTTCC
>JANXVQ010000212.1 GCA_025351545.1 Spirosoma sp. | reverse complement strand
ATTTCTGCGGAGAAACTGATTCTGGCAACGAACTACGACTTTAACTATCCCAATCCGCTAAACTTTCTATACCAGCTACGACCGCAATAGATGCCTCATGCGTGTCCCGAAAAAGCTGCCTGACGACGGTTTTCTAGTTGATGAAACGGCTCGATTTAGAGCTCCCAGAAACATAAAATACCCTTGTGCATGCCAGGCTTTGAAGTGTTCACTCACTTGTGAATCGTAGTGAGGAATGTAATCTAAAAGTTGGTCCAGATCAAAGCAGTTAGAAGCAATCCCAACCCCGGCCCGCTGACTGTCGATAGCGTTACACGCTTGTTCGAAGTGATTTGGTTGAGGAATCATCAGCGCTGGTTTGCCCAGATAAAGAGCTTCGCAAACCGATTCAAAACCCGCTGTGGTAACAATAGCCTTACACCGGGACATAAACTCCAGAAAGCGTTTGCCGTCGATTGCATGGTATGTCAGCGTGTCATCAATCACCTGATCAGGACCGGCTGCATCCGAATGGAAGGCATCCATCCGTATTTCAGGATGCTGGCGATGCACTTTTTCCAGTTCTACTTTCAAGCCAGGTTGTGTTACGTAAGCCAGCAGGAAATCGTCTGGTGTTGATGAGTTACCAGTTGACGATTTTAGTTCGGTTACTTCCCGACGGAGGAGAGGAGGTACTATACGCAATCGTTTCCGAGGTTCATCGGCTTGTTTATCGAACGAGAGCGCTAGTAATTCCTTTGCCCCAAAGCATGTTAAGTGTGTGTTGAGTTTGAACGCCTGCCGATAAAACCACTGGCCTTTTGGGCACTGAAAATCCGGGTGAAAAGCCATGTACTGATGAGCAATACAAACCATCGGGACGGATGGCCGTAGTAGGGCATATGTCATACCACCGAGCATCTCAAAAAAATTAACAACCACATCGGGCCGTTGCGCGTCAATTTGGTCGCGTACTTGCTGCAAACTACGCCAGAAGGGCCGAATCGTCCGAAGGGCTAACATCGTTGTTTTAAACGGCTCAAGGGCGTTAGTGCCCGCATTATAGACCAATCCCGGACTAAAGACAGGTAGGATAGGCGCCGTAAATTTCTCGCTGAAAAATGCGGGTACGCCCCGTTCAGTTGTTACGCCAACTATCGCACCTGTCACTTCATGACCAGCCATCTGTAAAATCTGGGCCAATGATAACGCTTGTGTTAAGTGGCCCCGGCCTTCACCCTGTACTAAAAATAAAATGCGCATGATAGGAAGGAATTAATTTACCTGAACTGATAAATTGCTGCTCAATGCTGGCTTGTCATGGGTATTTACAGGGTTGGCCTCTTCATCTAAATTGGAAGTGTAATAAAGAAGACTCCAATCGCCATTATGGTCTTCGACAAGCGCACTAAGAGATTCGACCCAATCGCCGGAATTCATATAGATTATCCCGTCTAGTTCGTGAATGGCTGGCTGGTGAATATGTCCGCAGATTATCCCATCGCAGTTGCGGGCGCGCGCTAACTCGGTTAACTTCTGCTCATAATCTGAGATATAGCTAACAGCGTGCTTAATGCGGGATTTAATCTGTTGGGAGAGTGAATAGTAAGGCAAACCGCGCCACGTGCGGTATTGATTATAAAACTTATTGACCCAGAGTAAAAATGTGTATCCTATATCGCCTAAATAAGCCAGCCACTTCATTTGCGAGGTGATCGAATCAAATACATCGCCGTGGGTAACATAGAATGTTTTTGTCCCTGAAATCAGGGTATAGTCTTTACGAATAGAGAAGTTTTTTCCTACTCTGAGAGGCATCACCTGATCCAAAAAATCATCATGATTACCGCGCAGATAGATAACTTTGGTATCGTAATGAACGATTTGCTTTAAAATCGTTTTAAAAAAAGTGGTATGCTTCTTTTTCCAGGCTCCATATTGCTTTAATTGCCATCCGTCAATGATGTCGCCATTGAGAATTAGTTTCTGGCAGGAGTAATTGCGCAGAAACTCGGTGGCTTCTCTGGCTTTCGACCCGGCCGTACCGAGGTGAATGTCGGAGAGGACAATCGTGCGAAACTGCGTACTTGATTTCATGAACGAAAGTAAAGTCCAGAAATGAAGTAGTATTTACCACAGTGTTATCAAATTGCCAACACTAGGGGGCTGTAAGACAAGTAGTTCACATTGACTTAACAAAACCAAGATAGATGGAGAATCCGGTGCTTATTTTCGGAGCAGGTAACCTGGGACTAACAGCTTTAGACCTGTTTCAGCGTAATAGTGTAGTTGTATATGGCTTACTGGACGACAATAAAGATCTACACGGCAAGGAGTTTAGTGATGTGTCTGTATTGGGCGAGACAGATGATGATGGCTTCCTAAAACTCATTGGCCAGAAGTGTGAAGCATTCGTAGCCGTTGGCGATAGCCGTGTTCGCAAGCGGCTGGTTAAAATGCTTAACGAACGGCGTAAGGTACAGCCTGTGAATGCTATTCACGATACGGCCATTGTATCGGGTATGGCCACGCTTGGTCATGGAAACCTGATTGCCGCCCGTGCCGTTATAAATCCGCTTGCCGAAGTGGGCCAGCATTGTATTATTCAGTCGGGCGTTATTATTGAAAGCAATGCTAAACTCGGCGACTATGTTAATGTGGGTACTGGAAGCGTAATTAATAGTGGCGTAACTGTTGAAGAAGGGGCTTTTATTGGCACCGGAGCAACGATTATTGCCGGTGTTGCCATCGGTAAGAATGCCCGCGTTGGCGCGGGTTCAGTTGTAGTCGAGAATGTTGAGGCCGGAACAACGGTATTCGGAAACCCAGCGAAGAAATTGTAGTTGAGAC
>JANXVQ010000198.1 GCA_025351545.1 Spirosoma sp. | reverse complement strand
TCTGAGCATGGGCAACAGAAGCGACCAGAACACAAAACACAAGAACGAGTACGAATCGATTCATGAAAAGAAAAGGTAAAGGTAAAGGTAAAGGCTTGCTATTATTTCCTTTGTCACATGGCATTGGTACTATTGCTTATCGTATAAAACGTGGCAAAGCCAGAAAATGCTGGCTACCATCATTACTGAATCATTCATGTGTCAAAAAAAATCACTTTACTGATATTATCTACCTACAACAATAGGCAATAGGTCGATTGTTGATCCAGACAGCATCAACGTGTTATTTATCAAATTTTTCCGGTTAAATTACCTTTTTAGGCCAGTATGCGTTTTCTTATTTTTGCGCTCAGTAGCTTACTAATGGTCGTCCTGCTGACGGCCTGTGTGGACCCAACTGATTTAACAGGTGACGGAACGGTTACTATTTTGGTCGTTGATGGTACGCTTACAAACCTCCCTGAACCACAACTTATTCGCATTAATCGTTCTCGGGTAGACCGGCTCACTGGTCGTTTTGGATCAGTTCCAATGACAAAGGCAACCGTTGAGGTAGTCGTTGATTCGGCGCAGGTAATTCCGGCTCACGAAACCGTTGATGGCAGCTATCAACTACCCAGCGATTTCAAAGGGCAGATCGGCCGTGCGTATCAGCTTCGCTTTACACTCAGCGATGGAACGCACTATCAATCTACTCAGCAAGTTATGCAACCTGTGCCACCCATCGATAAGATATCGGCGCAATTTAACCCCACCAGCCTACCGGTTGAACTGCAATTGTCGGGTGGTTATCGAGCAGGGCACGATATTTATATTGACTGGAAAGACCCGGGAAATCAACACAATTATTACCGCTGGGAGTGGCAACTTTGGGAAAAACAAAGCTGGTGCCGGAGTTGTCAGCAAGGTATTTATGCAGTAAATATCATTCCACCCCATGCCTATAAAGACAAAACGTTTTATGTGTCAGGGGATGAGCCTTATGAAAATTGCTTTGTGCCTATAAATTACTTCGAGACTGCACAGCCCCCTTTTCATAACGAGTTGTATGTTTATGATTATCCCTGCCGAACCCAATGCTGGGAGATTTTGTATAGCTCATCGCTCAACGTTTTCGACGATCAATTCAGCAACGGCGGGCTGATTCTGAAACGGCCGGTGGCTCAGATTCCGTACTACGATAGCACAGCAAGCTTAGTTGAAATTCGCCAGATGTCATTGACCCAAACGGCGCATTCCTATTTCAAGCGTTTTCAGGACCAAACCCAGAACACAGGGGGAATTGCCGACACGCCCCCGTCGGCACCGGTGGGTAATATCCGGAATGCGGCCAATAGCCAGGAGCGCGTAGTGGGGTATTTTACGGCATCGGCGGTTTCGGCAGTGCGTCACTGGATCGACCGGAAAGACGTAAAAGGACTACCATTTGGCGATACCAACCCAGCCCAAACAGCTAAATTAACCGGCTCC
Source organism: Spirosoma sp. (assembly GCA_025351545.1). Lineage (GTDB taxonomy): Bacteria > Bacteroidota > Bacteroidia > Cytophagales > Spirosomataceae > Spirosoma. The sequence continues at coordinate 13,129 of JANXVQ010000198.1, read as the reverse complement.
GATCTATTTTATTCGCTCAACCTTCGGCAACCAATTCCCGAACCGATCTACCCCTACCCTACCATCAGAGTATGGGGTGGCCCGCCCCGCCCCCCAACGGCCATCTGCGTTTCCAGCGATAGTCGAACGCCGTTTAAACCAGTAGGCTGGCGGGATTAATAAATAGACATAGGGTTGCCGGACTTATTTACCAAAAATACGTGCTTGAATCTATCGTGCAGATTTGGCTAGCGAATAGGGAATTGTAAATTTGGTGAATAATATCGTCCCACCGTCCATGCCCGAAATATTTAGAGTATTTGGCTTTCGTTTTTTGTTTTACAGCAATGACCATCTACCAATTCACGTACACGTTCGAAACAGTGACGGCGAAGCCGGGTTTTCTATAAATCTCATCCAATTATTAGATAATTATGGGATGAAGTCTAAGGACCTAAAGATTGCAGAAGGGCTTATTGAAGAAAATGAGGACATTATAGAACATCGCTGGAAGGAATTCTTTCAGCAACAACCCTTTACTACCTAAATGGATCATTTCACAGCCCGGCACGTTTGGTTTGACGATACTCGGGTATATGTTGAATTAAACGATGGCCGTATAGTAGGCAGTCCGCTGGCTTGGTTTCCACGACTACAACACGCTACGCCCGAACAGAGAAGTGATTTTGAATTAGTGGGTGGTGGGTATGGTATCCATTGGAACGAGTTAGATGAAGACCTGACTGCAGAAGGCTTTTTGACATATTCCCGAAAATAATGTTCTTTTTTGCACATAAACAGAATACGTTCACTTTATAACCAACACCAGTTTAGGACACAACAAGCATGACAACCGCCCTTGACTCCCTTACTCAGCAACGCGTTGATAAATGGCTTAGTGGAAACTACGATGCCACGACAAAAGAATCCATTCAACAGTTGATTGATTCCGGCAACGTTACCGAACTAACCGACTCGTTCTACCGTGACCTTGAATTTGGCACCGGTGGCCTGCGCGGCATTTTGGGCGTAGGCTCAAACCGCATGAATCGTTATACCGTTGGGGCCGCCACGCAGGGGCTTTCCAACTATATCAATGCGGCATTTCCAGACCAGGACATCAGTGTAGCGATCGCCCACGACAGCCGCCGAATGAGCCCGGAGTTCGCCCGTTTGGTTGCCGATATTTTTTCGGCTAATGGCATCAAGGTATACCTCTTTAGTGCGCTGCGCCCCACACCCGAACTATCGTTTGCCATCCGCCAGTTAGGTTGCCAGAGCGGTATTGTCGTTACCGCATCGCACAACCCTCCTGAGTATAACGGCTACAAGGTTTACTGGAACGACGGTGGTCAGGTAGTAGCGCCCCACGACAAAGCCATCATTGGCGAGGTGAGCAAGATTACCTCCGTCGACGATATCAAGTTTGAGGGCGTACCCGAGCGAATTCAGTTAATTGATGAAGAAATTGATGCGCCTTATGTAGAACGGGTTAAATCAAATGCTGTCAATCCTGATGTTATAAAGCGTCAGGCCGATCTGAACATCGTATACACACCCATTCACGGAACGGGTATTACGCTGGTGCCCCGTGTGCTCGACGCGTTAGGCTTCACCAACGTTCATATTGTTGAGCAACAGGCTACGCCGGATGGCAACTTCCCAACGGTAAAATCGCCGAATCCAGAAGAACGGGCGGCTATGCAGTTGGCCCTTGATCTGGCCAATTCACTCGACGCCGATCTGATTATGGCCACTGACCCCGATGCCGACCGGGTTGGCGCGGGTGCCCGCAATCACCACGGCGAATTTGAGTTGTTGAATGGCAACCAGATGGCCAGCCTGATTATTTATTACCTGCTTAACGCCTGGAAAGACGCGGGCAAATTAACGGGTAAGGAGTTTGTAGCCAAGACCATCGTCACCACCGATCTCATTGATCAGATGTGCAAACGGTATGGTGTAAACTGCTATAATACACTGACGGGCTTCAAATACATTGCGGAGGTAATTCGTGAACTTGAAGGCAAGGAGCAGTTTATTGCCGGGGGCGAAGAAAGTTACGGTTATCTCATCGGCGATTTTGTGCGCGATAAAGATGCCATTGCCTCCTGCGCTATTATTGCCGAACTAACGGCCTTCGCTAAAGATCAGGGCAAGAGCCTGTTCGATATGCTGATGGCTATGTATCAGGAAAATGGCTTCTATTACGAATCGCTGGTTTCACTGACAAAAAAAGGAAAATCAGGAGCCGAAGAAATTCAGCAGATGATGGCCGACTTCCGCGCGAATCCGCCTAAATTAATAGCTGGCTCGCCGGTGGTTCAGGTCGATGACTACAATGCACTAACTCGCCTAGACGCGCGAAATGGGCAAACATCAGCAATTGAAGCCGGAAAAATGGGCATTGAATCATCAAACGTATTGCAATTCTTTACGGAAGATGGCACAAAGGTATCTGCGCGACCATCGGGTACGGAGCCGAAAATCAAATTCTATGTCAGCGTTCGTGAGCCACTCGAAAGCAAAGAAGCATTCGACGACACCTATGCTCAGTTAAAGGCGAAAGTACAGCGCGTAATCGATGAGTTGCAATTGACCTAGAATACGTAGCTGACCCTGTATAAACACTGACCCAGAATCCGGGTTATAATTAATCTGGTCAGTATCAGCAAGTAAGTGGGTAATGAGTAAGTATAGCTTGCTGGTTACCCACTTTTTGTTTTTTCACTACGCTGACAAAGCATCGTATAAAGGTTGTTGCGCTATGATGACTACCGAGCCTTGCTGAACACTAAAGTCGGCAATAGTGGCTATCAACTCGGTCATCCACTCCGCCGGAATCCGAAAACAGAACAAGTTGAAGGAGATGCAGAAGCGACCCGGCTGCTAAGTCGCCCGATGAGACCCAAATGGACCGCTTAAAAATCTGTATCTTCGCGGGCCGTTAGTAAAAAAACGCCCATGATTCTGCATCTCAACCATCTCGACGAACTCAATTCTGTAGCCCACCAAGTACTGGCCGAAGGCAGGAAACAGTCGGTGTGGTTGTTTGAAGGTGAAATGGGTGCAGGTAAAACCACGCTCATCAAGGCCATCTGCCGGGCGTTGGGCGTAGTCAGTATTGTGCAGAGTCCAACGTTTTCAATTGTGAACGAATACACTACACACGAAGGTCATTCGATCTACCATTTTGATTGTTACCGGCTCCGCAACGAAGCCGAAGCGTTGGATATTGGCATTGAAGAATACATGGATTCGGGTAATTACTGCTTTATCGAATGGCCCGAGCGCATCTCGTCGTTATGGCCGGCCGCGTATTACCAGGTTCATATTTCGGCAGATTTAGACGGATGCCGAACGGTGAAAACTGAACTGAGTGGTCCGTTGTAAGTTTATACGTGGCAAGATCTATCAAGTAGCCACGCACGACTTACAACGCATTTACTTATCACTTACGACTTGTAATGACTGGATTTGAGGAATTGGCCAAACAAACAGCCTTGTACCCGCAAGAAGCTCCGCTGGCGGTGAAAACCAACCGGAACAGCCTGCTCATCGGCTTGCCCAAAGAGGTATCACTTCAGGAAAATCGCATCGCGCTCACACCCGAAGCCGTGGCCATTCTGGTGCGAAACGGCCATAATGTTATTGTTGAACAGGGCGCGGGCGCGAAAGCTAAATTTCCAGATAATGAATACAGTGAAGCCGGAGCGCAGATTGCCCAGTCGCCCAAAGAAGTCTACGAAGCCAACCTGATCCTGAAAGTTGAGCCCCTGGTCGATGCTGAATTTGAGCATGTGCAATCGGGAAGTACGGTTATTTCGGCACTGAATTTACCCGTCCATGATCGCGCTTACTTCGAGAAAATCAATAGCAAGAATCTGACCTCCTTTGGCTACGAATACATTGAAGATCAGGGTGGTAACCTACCTGTAATACGCTCTATGAGCGAAATTGCGGGTAGTGCTGTTATGCTGATTGCAGGAGAATATCTGAGCAATGCCGACAACGGCCGTGGTATTATTCTGGGCGGCATTACGGGTGTTCCGCCAACGAAAGTTGTTATGCTCGGAGCCGGAACCGTTACCGAGTACGCCGTCCGCACAGCCCTCGGCATGGGCGCCGATGTGAAAGTTTTCGACAAACACCTGTACAAACTTCAGCGGCTCAAATACGCCGTTGGTCAACACGTTTATACGTCGATCATTGACTCCGATACGCTGGCCGAAGCCATTCAGCGGGCCGATGTAGTTATTGGCGCCATGCGGGCCGACGATGGGCTTAGCCCCGTCGTGGTGACCGAAGAAATGATTGGGCGCATGAAAGAAGACTCAGTCATCATTGATGTGTCAATTGATCAGGGAGGAAACTTCGAGACGTCGCGCATGACGACTCATAAACAGCCCACCTTTAAACACATGGGCGTTATTCATTATTGCGTACCAAACATTGCTGCCCGCGTGGCCTACACGGCCAGTATGGCGTTGAGCAATATTTTTCTGCCCTTTCTGCTCGCAACCGGCACTACTGGTGGCATAGAACAGATGATGTATGCGAACCGTTGGTTTATGAAAGGTGTTTATACCCACAAGGGAACGCTCACCAACGCCTACATCGCTCGTCAGTTTAATATGCGATTCAAAGATTTAGACCTCTTGCTGGCCGCCCGGTTTTAATTTAAAAACATGTGTATCGGCGTGGTGTCGGTTTTGAGAAACCTACACCACTACATAAAATTAATATCGGTCCTCAAAACTGACACCGAAAGACTATGATTAACCACAGCAACGAAAATACCCTGCTTGACGACGCCAACTCATACGACGTTAACAAACAACTGATGGGCACTATCTCGTCTGATTTTGTGAAAGTGGCAGACCAGTTAAAAGATGCCTCCTACCAGATCAGGAAACGCGGCTTTTCGGAATACCCGGTGTTTGTTGCTTCACGTCGTGATGTGCCTGTAGGGCAGCTGCTCATTGCGGTTGACGATCTGGGCAACATATGGAATTACAAAGCCTCGTTTGTCGATGAATTTATTCAACGCGAGTTGATCGGTCCGGAGTCGGTTGACTTATGGAAGGAGAACTACAAAAAACCTGATGAATATTGCTGCCTGTTTGTTATACACGGCGATTTCACGGGCTTTGTCTACATCCCGTATCCCGAAGATTAAGACTCATTTTTATGCGTTTACCGAAAGCCGGATCAACTCGATCCGGCTTTCGTTTTTGTCCTGAGTTTGGGTAGAATGGAGCAAAGAAAGCCCGGCGGTACATATGTCGTAAATCAACTCCATTTACCCTTCTTATTTAACCCGATCAATGATACTTTTTCAGGAAATGGCTGTTCTGACAAAAGCCCCATAAAGTTTACCCTTTTCTGGTTGCTAATGCTGGGCATAAACGCCTGAGAACTTAGCTAAAAAGGGCCATAAAACTAACTTAGAGCCATTAACTGGACTACTGGCTGACGATTCCGCATTTTTTTTGTATTTTGAGCAAATCTTAAAAAATCGGGATAGGAAAAAATGAATTATTTTTGTATTTTTACAATCTGTTAGATACCTATAATGGGGTTATTTTTCGAACCCGGAACAACAATTTTCTAACACGCTCCCATTCTGATATGACCAACGAAATAATAGACGAATACGCTCCTGTTGAAACCGCATTAAGCGACTACGGTGCCGATAACATCCAGGTATTAGAAGGTCTGGAAGCGGTTCGCAAACGTCCATCCATGTATATTGGCGACGTGGGAACGCGCGGCCTGCACCACCTGATTTGGGAAGTCGTTGATAACTCGATCGACGAAGCAATGGCGGGCTTTTGCGATAAAATCATTGTAGCCATCAATCCAGACAATTCCGTTACCGTTCAGGACAATGGTCGGGGTATCCCAACGGGTATCAACACCAAAATGGGTGTTTCTGCTCTTCAGGTTGCCATGACCATATTGCACGCGGGTGGTAAATTCGATAAAGACACCTATAAAGTTTCCGGTGGTTTGCACGGCGTGGGGGTATCCTGCGTAAATGCACTCTCAACCGACGTTCGTGTGGAAGTTCACCGCGAAGGCAAGATCTTTGAACAGGCATATAAAATTGGCATTCCCCAGTACGACGTTCGTATTATTGGTGAAGCCACTGATACGGGTACAACTACGCATTTCAAACCCGATGACAGTATATTCACCGATACAGTTTACAAATATGACACAGTAGCAGGTCGTCTGCGCGAGTTGGCTTATTTGAACAAAGGCATCCATGTTTTCCTGAAAGATCTGCGGGAACTGGACGAAAATGGTGAACCCTTACGTCAGGACGATTTCTTCTCGGAGGGTGGTCTGGTGGAATTTGTTCAGTATCTGGACCAAACCCGCCCGGCGCTCGATGGCATGAAGCCCGTTTATATGGAAAGCACTAAAGGGTCAACTCCTGTGCAGGTCGCTTTGGTGTATAACTACGAGGCTGGCGAGAATGTCATGTCGTATGTTAACAACATTAACACCCACGAAGGCGGTACGCACGTGCAGGGCTTCCGTTCAGCACTGACACGGGTCTTGAAAAACTATGCCGACAAGAATCCCGGTGTATTGCCCAAGAATTCGGGTAAGGTAACGTTCAGTGGTGAAGATTTTCGCAAGGGCCTCACCGCCGTTATTTCGGTGAAGGTTCAGGAACCTCAGTTTGAAGGTCAGACAAAAACTAAATTAGGTAACCAGGATGTAGTGAGTGCAGTGAGCCAGGCAATGGCCGATCTGCTCGAAACGTGGCTGGAAGAAAACCCGAATACGGCGAGGGGTATCGTCAAGAAAGTGCTTGTATCAGCTCAGGCGCGGATTGCCGCCGATCTGGCCTACAAGCGCATTATGACCGAGCGCAAGGACTTTATGGGTGGCATGGGTCTGCCCGGTAAGCTTGCTGACTGCTCTGACACCGACCCTGAAAAGTGTGAACTTTATCTGGTAGAAGGTGACTCGGCTGGTGGAACGGCCAAACAGGGTCGTAACCGGGCATTTCAGGCCATTTTACCCTTACGTGGTAAAATCCTGAATGTAGAAAAGGCCATGGAGCACCGGATTTACGAAAACGAAGAAATAAAAAATATCTGGACGGCTCTGGGCATCCGGCTCGAAAAGAAAGACGATGAAACGGTGATGAACCTGGACAAACTCCGGTATCATAAAATCATCATCATGACTGATGCCGACGTAGATGGCAGCCACATCCGTACGTTGATTCTAACGCTATTCTATCGCAATATGAAAGCGCTGATTGACAATGGCTACATCTATATCGCTCAGCCGCCGTTTTATCTGGTCAAAAAAGGTAAGGAGGAACGGTATTGCTGGAACGAAATCCAGCGCGAAGCTGCGGTGAAAGAGCTGGCGGGGAGTGGCCGTGAAGAGAGTGTGAATGTTCAACGCTACAAAGGTTTGGGCGAGATGAATGCCGAACAACTCTGGAGCACCACGATGAACCCCGACACCCGAACGCTGAAAATCGTGACGGTTGAGTCAGCGGCCGATGCCGACCATGTATTTTCTACCCTGATGGGTGATGAAGTAGCCCCAAGGCGTGAGTTCATCGAACGAAACGCTAAATATGCCCGAGTGGATGTTTAACCGAATGATAACATAGTGCGGACTTTTTAGTCCGCTTTTTTGTTGTACTTCACAGTTCTAAAGAGTATGCGTTATTCCCTAAACTCAAACCGCACGATATTGGGTAACCTGGTTTCCCGTTTTACACACCGACAGGCCAACGCGCCTGCTCAGGGAACAGACAAAATGGCAAAGGTCAGCGAAAAAGTTAGCAGTGTCATTGATCAGAGCAATTATCTGAGCCGCGATTTAAGCTGGCTCAAATTCAATGAACGCGTTCTGGATCAGGCCCGGAGTAAACAGCCCCCGTTAGAGAACCGTACGCTTATGGAACGGCTCAAGTTCCTGGCTATTTCGGCCTCCAATATGGACGAGTTCTTTATGATTCGTGTAGGGAGTCTGTACAACTATCTGGACTACCATAAACAGCGAATTGATTATTCGGGACTGCGTGAAGTACCGTTTCGCAAGGCGTTATATACGGCATCTCACCAATTTTTCCAGGAACAGCAAGCTGTCTTTTCCGAACAACTATTGCCGATTTTTGCCGAAAATGGGCTTCAGCTACTGAAGTACGCCGACTTGACTGCCGACGAGCAGGAAGAAGCAACCAACTACTTCGACCGGGCCATTTATCCAACGCTAACCCCAATGCTGTATGACTATACGCATACCTTTCCGGTGTTGTTGGCTAAAGTGCTCATTTTCGGTGTCGTTACGCAAAACACCGACGGATCTGAACTGATACGTTTACGCTCGGAAGATGAAGATGACCGCCAACGGCTTTCGTTTGTTCAGATTCCGGCTAACCTTCCCCGCTTTATATCGTTCGAGCGCGAAGACACAATGGTCTTTATTTCCATTGAAGAGATTGTGCGTCAGAATATTAAGAAACTTTACCGGAATGTCGAAATTCTGGCCGTAAATCTGTTCCGCATCACGCGCAATGGCGATTTTACGCTCGATGAGAACGACGATGACGAAGTGGACTTTATTGATGAGGTCCGGCAAAAAATCAAAAATCGACGGCTTGGACGCGTTACACGGGTTGAAATTGAAACCAGCGGTGCCGATGATAGTCAATCCAGAGTGAGTTCACCGTGGATGCTGAATCTGCTCAAAAAACGCTGGGAAATTGATGACTTAAATATCTTCGAATCGCACACACTGCTTGACTTTTCGGCCCTGTGGCAAATTATTGGCAACCCGGAGTTTAAAGATGACATGCCCCTACCCCATGCCCCGGTGCATCCGTTGGGGTTAGGTCGGGATAAAACCGACGATATCTTCGAGCTGATTAAACAGCGTGATTTGCTGTTGCATCATCCCTACAACAATTTTGAACCGGTGCTCCAATTGCTGGAACAAGCGGCTGAAGATCCTAATGTGCTGGCAATCAAGATTACCGTGTACCGGCTGGCCAAACGGTCGCGTATTACCGAAGCGTTGTTGAAAGCAGCCGAAAATGGTAAGCACGTATCGGTATTGTTTGAAGTAAAAGCGCGCTTCGACGAAGAGAATAATATTCGGGAAGCGCAACGATTACAGAAAGCAGGTTGCTTCGTTATCTACGGCATTAGCCGTTTCAAAACGCATACGAAACTGTTGCTCGTGGTACGGAATGAAGGGAGTCGCGTTGTGCGATATGCCCACATGGCTACGGGTAATTACAATGAAGACACCTCGAAACTGTACACGGATATTGGTTTACTGACAACCAACGAAACGTATACCCACGACATTTCGGAGTTCTTCAATGTTATCACGGGCCACTCGGTGCCCAACGAATACCAATACCTGATTACGGCCCCGCGCGACATGCGTGAACAACTGCTCCGCTTGATTCGGGTGGAGGCCGACAATGCCCAGCGTGGCTTACAAAGCGGCATTTGCATTAAGGCCAACTCGCTGGAAGACAAGCAGGTAATTGATGAGTTATATAAAGCATCGCAGGCTGGCGTACCCATTCGGTTGATCGTGCGCAGCATCTGCTGCTTACGGCCTCACCGGGCTGGTTTGAGCGAAAACATTACTGTACGATCTATTGTCGGCGATTTTCTGGAGCATACCCGTATCTATTATTTCCACAACAACGGCGACCCGAAAGTATACGGTGGCAGTGCCGACGTAATGGTACGAAGTTTCGACCGACGTATCGAGTCGTTGTTTTATCTGGCCGATCAACGGGTGAAACAACAGGCCATTTTGATTCTGAGAGACAACCTGCGCGATAACGTCAATTCCTACGAATTGGAAGAAGATGGTGATTTCAAAAAATGCGAGGTGCCGGTCGGTAGCGAACCATTCAATATACACCAGCGATTCTTTGAGGTAACCGAAAAAGAAGCAATGGATGCCCGCTTGTTCGACTCTGAGGATAAATCACCAGTAATTGCTCAGATTGAAGACGAATATCAGGAAGGAGCCGAGCGGGCAATTGCCAATATCTAGTCACTAATGGCTCATTTTAACGTTGACTTTTTGCGGTATGGAATCAATAAGGGTGCATTTGCCGGAAGATTTACGAATGAACGATGATGAGTTCACTCGGCTTACGCCGAAAAATTTTACCTCTTTGCCCGAATTTTGTCCTTGAACTACGCTCCCAGTCTGACCGTTTGAAAGATTGCCATGAGAAAATGGAGGACTGGATGGCTAATGGTTGTCGATTGGGCTGGCTAATTGATTTGACTAATCAATTGACGTATATCTACCGACCCAATTCAGCCCTACAGGAAATCGTTGGACTCGACCAATTGTCGGGTGAAGGTGTCTTACCGGGTTTTACACTTGATCTAGCAACTCTTCTATAAACAGATTTATCAATGGGCTAACGGGCTGGATTGGCGAATAATATTCGTCAGTCCAGCCCGTTTTCGTTTTACCCTCTTTTCATGAAGCTAGTTCCTCCCCTTCTTTTTGTATCTTCGCCGACCTAACTGTAATTGTATCGTCACTGAATGGAGCGTTTTACCGGACTACTTGGCATTGTTTTAATTCTGGGCATCGCCTATGCCCTCTCTGACAATCGTAAAGCAATTAACTATCGTACTGTCGGTGTTGGGCTTGCACTCCAGTTTGGACTGGCGTTATTCGTTCTAAAAACAGACATTGGGCAAGCTCTTTTTCAGCGGATTGGCTACTACGTTGACCGGTTACTACAGAAAGCCAACATCGGTGCCGAGTTTGTCTTTTCATCACTTGTCAGACCCGATGTTCTTACAAAAGCCTTTGGCCCCGGGAATAGCTTTATTTTCTTCTTCAAAGTCATTCCAACCATCATTTTCGTGGCCGTACTGGTCAATATTTTCTATCACCTGGGCATCATGCAACGCATAGTGGCTGTGATGGCCAAAGCGATGAAATGGCTTATGGGTGTGAGTGGCGCCGAAGCCCTCTCCAACGTAGCCAGTACATTTGTTGGGCAGGTTGAAGCGCAGATCATGATTAAGCCGTATCTCAACGGCATGACCAACTCCGAACTGCTGGCCAGTATGACCGGTTCGTTTGCCTGCATTGCGGGGGGCGTTCTGGCCGTATATATTTCGCTGGGTGTACCGGCTCCTTATTTGTTGGCGGCCAGCATTATGGCTGCGCCGGGTGCGTTGGTCATCAGTAAAATTGTGATGCCCGAAACGCAAATCTCAGAAACGCAGGGAACGGTAAAGGTCGAAATCAAGAAAACCCATGCTAACCTGCTCGATGCTATTGCAGCGGGTGCCAGTGAAGGACTCAAAGTAGGCTTCAATGTAATTGCTATGCTTATTGGCTTTATTGCCCTGGTTGCGCTGATCGACAGTCTTATGTTCCGGCTTGGCTTCTACGTTTTCAACATCGACTACCTGAGCCTTAATTTTCTGCTGGGCAAACTATTCTCTCTTTTTGCCTGGGCAATGGGTGTACCCAGTAAAGATATACAGGCAGCCGGTGCCCTGATGGGGACTAAAATGGTCGTTAATGAGTTTGTGGCTTATCTGGATCTGGTAAAGATCAAGCAGACACTCGACCCGAAAACAATCGCAATTGTCAGCTTTGCGCTATGTGGTTTTGCCAATTTCAGCTCCATTGCCATTCAGGTGGGTGGTATTGGCGAACTGGCTCCGAATCGTCGAAGCGACCTCGCCCGAATTGGCTTTAAAGCCCTCATCTGCGGCACACTAGCCAGTTATATGTCGGCGACCATTGCCGGGTTACTGTTTTAGTTTTTACCTTTCATTAGCATAAGGAATAGGGCAGATTTAGATTAATTATCTTGACAACTCGCTGATTACAAACCTATAAGGCTTTTGGAAACCTTATAGGTTTAATTTTACTCAATTACGTATATCTAGTTTTGTAAACGGGGTTGCCGGCTTTATCACTATTAAGGCTTTAATCGCCAAACCGACTCATTATCAACGCGAATACCTACGGTCTGGCCCGCTTGCAGATTTGTCCGTGTCGTTAGCAGACGCAACGATAAATAGCGGGACACTTCAACGTCCAGTTCGTAGTGACTACCCATAAAAAATACAGACCGGATAATGCCCTGTACCCCGTTATCATCCAATTGAATCTGCTCCGGCCGTAAACAAATCAACTCATTGGGATTATCAATTTCGGGCAAATTAAGTGTAGGCAGATGTCTGGCTTTTATAATATTGACCGGTCCTGTCATGCGAGCGGCATAGGCTGTTTCGGGCCGATGGTATATGTCTACAGGCGCCCCAAGTTGTATTAGTTTCCCATCGCGCATAATACCCAGTGAGTCAGCAATGGATAGCGCATCAAAGGCATCGTGCGTTACAAATAAACAGGATGTCGGACGCGACCCGGTCGAGCGTTCAGTCGAGCGCGACCCGGTCGGACGCGACCCGGCACTCTGGCGAACCATGTCAAAGAGCAAATCGCGGACTATGAGCCGGTTAGGCAGGTCGAGATGACTAAATGGCTCGTCTAACAGCAGCACGGCAGGTTTGTCGGCAATGGCTCGGGCAATGGCCGTGCGCTGCTTTTCGCCCCCCGATATCTGACGTGGTATCCGGTCCTGCACATCGGTCAGACGGCACAGTTTAAGCAATTCATCGACTCGGAAATCACGGTAACTTTTCTCAAAAAATCGGAGCGCATACTTAATATTTTCCCGCACCGATACATTTGGCATTAGCTGATACTCCTGATGCACCAGGCGAATATCGGCATGTCCCGCCACTAATACTTCCGACGGTCCCGGTACACGCTCACCATTGAGGTGGATATTGCCGGTGTCGGCATCGGCTAGTCCTGCCAATAGATTCAGCAGCGTACTCTTTCCGGAACCACTGGCACCAACGAGCGCCATGATCCGGCCCGGCTCGAGCGTGATCGACACGTTGCGAACGGCTTTTATATCGTCGGCAAAAGATTTGGTAAGTTTTACTGTTGTGAGCATGAAGTAGAGCCGTCCGTCCCGGTCGGCCATGTAGTAAAATAAGGTAACTGTTTAGGTGGTCCACTGGAAACGGCCTGTAAGCACGTTGGCTAATTGCTCAACGACGTTACACTTCTGCTTGCGCATAGT
>JANXVQ010000169.1 GCA_025351545.1 Spirosoma sp. | reverse complement strand
CGCATTGCCCGTACCATATACCCAAACGGCTGAAAGCGTAATGCGTTTGTTCAATTCATAAATACCAACCAATGAAATGTCGTGTCGTCGGTCGTAGCGTGGATAATAGGGTTGACCGCCGTTAAGATCGGCGAACTGCCACTGTGTCCAGGAGAGAGTGTAGCCCGCCCAACCGGAGAACCTCCCGACTTTTTTCTGCAGAAAAAACTCCGCACCGTACGACCAGCCCCGGCCCGCTGTTACATTATCTTCCCAGCGAACGCTGTTGGCCGCTGTTGGGTCGTTGATGAGCAGAAAGCTGGCACCTTCTTTATAGTTGATAATATTACTCATCGACTTGTAGTAACCTTCCACGGTTAGCGTTAATCCCTTGTCGGTGAAGTCCTTGGCGATGCCAATGGCTACCTGTTGCGATTGTTGCGGCTTTACCCGATCAGTTGTAGGTACCCACAAATCGGTGGGGAGGCCGATTCCCGTGTTCGACAGCAAATGCACATACTGGTTCATGAGCGCATACGATGCCTTAACGGATAAATCGGGTTTGAGGGTAAACGCTGCCGATAATCGAGGTTCGGGCCGGACATAACCTGCGTCTTTCTGTTGGAAATAACTTAGCCGTAGCCCTCCATTCACGTGCCACCGGCTAGACGGCCGCCACGTATCTTCGGCATAAATACCCGATTCCATTACGTCGATGTTATTTACATTATTAATCGACTGATTTATGCCCGCATTTTGCAGCACCACAGCACTGGGCGTGAAGCGGTGGTATGTACTTTGCACACCCATTCGTATAGAGTGTTTGGGGTTGGGATAATAGTCTACGTCGTATTTCAACGAGAAATCCCGAATGCCCGAATTGTAGTAGAGTGAATAGGTTTCTGCATTCTGCGTACTCTTCTCTACAGATGAAATCTGGAATTTGTAGTCGCTGAAAATCAGGGAGAGATTAGAGAATAATTTTTGATTGAACAGGTGATTCCACCGAAGGGTGCCGGTGGCATTTCCCCAGCTTAATCCTGCATCCGTATCGGCGGTTTTATCGTTGGCGTAGAATCGGTCGCGGCCAAAGTAGCCGCTCAGGTATACTTTATTCGTTGGGCCAAAATCGTAATTGGCTTTGGCGTTAAGGTCGTAGAAGTAGTAGCCTGCGGTAAGTGTACCGCCCGACTGCGCCCGAATGAATGGAGCGGCCAAAACGTCTAAATACGTTCGCCGACCCGATATAAGAAACGATGCTTTTTTGTTCTTCGTCAGCGGACCTTCGAGCAGTAGCCGGGAAGCAATCAGGCCAATACCGCCCTCTCCGTGCAGTTTTTCGCGGTTGCCATCTTTCATATTCAGGTCGATAACCGACGAAAGCCGCCCGCCATACCGTGCCGGGAAACCACCTTTTATTAACTCAACGCTTTTGATCGCATCGCCATTAAAGACAGAAAAGAACCCAAACAAATGGCTGGCGTTATAGACGACGGCATCATCCAGAATGATCAAATTTTGATCTGGTCCACCCCCTCGAACATAAATGCCCGTTTGTCCTTCAGAGCCTTTTTGTACGCCCGGCATCAGTTGCAGTACTTTCAATACGTCTTTCTCGCCCAGAAATGCCGGTATTTTTCTGATCTGTGCAACGGGTATGTCAATTGTACTCATCTGGGCACTTTCGCTGACTTTCTCCGTCAGTCGACCCGCTTTCACATCTACCTCTGTTAATGCCCGGCCGGGAGCCAGAAATACATTCACCGTTTGATTGGTACGAAGGATGACCGTGCGCCCGACAATTTCGTAGCCTACAAATGAATAGGCCAGCCGCAAAGTATCCCGGGCGGGTAGTGTCAGTGAATAAAAACCGTAGGTATTGGTCGTCGTGCCCGTTGTTGTACCAGGCAAATATACATTCACACCAATCAGCGCTTCCTGGCTACCAGTTTCACGAATGTAACCGCTTACAGTAAAGCGAATGGGAGCGTTTTGCGCCCATAAGTTGTTGATAAATAGTAGTATAATGACACAAGTTTGTAAACGTATTCGCATGGAGTAGGAAGTGTCTGAGCTAAAGAACGCGTGATGTAACCCCGATTGTTGCAAAGTTACTATAGATTAGAGTCTGTATTAACATTTTACATGAAATCCTATAACGAAACGGTGACACCTGTTGTCAATTGCTTAATTTCGGTCTTTTAGTCAAACAAAATGCCTGATTACAAGGTACTATAATCAGAAAAGATTGATGGGCTAAACGCCTGAAAATTATGCTTCAATTCGATAAACTGTCGCTCAATATACCTAATACAACTAAACTCCGCGTCGTGATTATCGGTGGCGGATTTGGTGGAATGAACTTAGCCAAAAGCCTGCGTAATACGGATGTGCAGGTGGTGCTGTTCGACAAACAAAATTACAACGGTTTCTGGCCATTACTCTATCAGGTAGCAACGGCCGGACTGGAGCCCGATGCTATTGCCGAACCCTTCCGCAAGATGTTCGACGGGTTCGAGGACTTTCATTACCGAATGGTACGGGTTAACAAAATTGATCCGGCAACCAAGACGATAACGACCATGATTGGTGAGTTGCACTATGACTATTTGGTCATTGCCAGCGGGTCGAAGTCTAACTTTTTTGGAAACGATCAGATTCGAAAATATTCGTTTCCGCTCAAAACGATTCCCGAAGCACTCAATGTCAGAAGCCAGTTTTTACAGTGTTTTGAACAGGCCAGCGTTACTATTGATCCTGCCGAACGAGAGAGTTTGCTTACGTTTGTTATTGCCGGAGCAGGTCCAACGGGGGTTGAAATGGCTGGTTCATTAGCCGAAATGCGGAAACATGTGCTGCCCAGCGATTATCCGGGCTTGGATTTTAGCCAGATGCGCATTTACATCGTTGAAGGATTAGGGAAGGTATTGCCGCCAATGTCTGAGGAATCCGGGCAGAAAGCTCAACGTTACCTCGAAGAGTTGGACGTCGTTGTTAAACTCAATACAATGGTTGAATCGTATGATGGTGAGACGGTTACGTTTAAAGGAGGTGAGCAAATAAAATCGCAAACGCTGGTTTGGGGCGCAGGCGTAACCGGCGCCATGATTGACGGTATCCCGGCTGAATCGACTGAGCGGGGCCGGATACTGGTGGATCCTGTTAACCGCGTTCAAGGCCTGATCGATGTATTCGCTATCGGCGATATTGCTTTTATGAAGTTAGCGGATTACCCAAAAGGGCATCCTGGTGTGGCGCAACCCGCCATTCAGCAGGCGGTGCATTTGGCCAAAAATCTGCGCCGGATGATGAAAAATGAACCAACGGAGCCCTTCAAATATTTCGACAAAGGGTCATTAGCCATTGTTGGGCGTAGCCGGGCTATAGCCGATTTACCGGGTAATATTCATCTCGGGGGGTTCATTGCCTGGATGGCCTGGCTGTTTGTACACATCTGGTATCTTGTCGGATTTCGCAGCAAATTGGTTGTCTTCAGCAACTGGATGTATCGGTTGTTTACTTACCAGCGTGGTACTCGAATTATCATTCGTCCATTTATACGGAAAGATGATAAAGTAGGGCAGGAGATTTTGGAACAAAACGAAATGAGTTGAGTTACCGCTTACCAAGGGGATAGTTGAAGCCAAAGGCATACTTATATTGTAACGAATAGAAGTGATGAGTGGCCAGTCCCTGATTGTCGGCTCCGAGTTTGGTATTTGTATAATCTGCCCAGGCGCCCTGAAAGTCAGATTGTAAAAAGAAATACCTGAAGATGTCAAGTTTTAAGCCTGCACTTAGGGCTGCGACTACACCGTGATAGCGGAATGGACCTTCCTGACTGCTACCCAGAATGGTTGAAATTGTGTAGGAAATTAATGGTCCACCACCAATTTTGCCAATAGCGCTCAACTGAATATGCTTGGATTGCCAGAGTTTCTGTCGTTTCACCAAGTTGAGCATCAGGTAATTGTTGCCGTTAGTGTGCTGTAGATGCACAAAATCGGGCGTCACCAATGTGTCCTTATCAATCTGGTGCCCTCTAATTTGGCCCTGCACGTGAATGACCTGATTATCGGTAACGATATATTTAAGGTGATCCCAGCTCAATTCGATGCCGAGGTCGCGTTTATCGTTGAAAAAATAGCCGATGTTCAGGTCATATTGTGGAACCGTTAAGTTAGTGATTTTATAAAAATCCTGTAAATCGGGCCGATCATGCGCCTTCGCATCAATAAAAGTGAAGTCGTAATTATCAGTTGTTGTATTGCGAAAATGAATAGTGCTTTTCGTATACCAATCGCGGTTATATCCCCAGGTGAAGTAAAAACTGCCGGGTATTTTACCAACTTTTATGGTCTTTTCGGGAAGCGACTGCTGGGCAAAAACAGGTTGTAACAGGCAACAAAAAAACAAAGGCACAAGTAAACGTGTCTGCTTCATACTATGTATTTAATGAATGGTGGTATTGGGGTAAGCAATACTGAATGATAAAATAAAGTGTAAAACAGGCTTATGAGTTCCACATGAAAAAAGGTGCCCACTTTATAAGTAGGCACCTTCCTGATTTATCAACGATTACCAACCAGGGCGACCATATCCGTAATTGCCACCGTAAGGTTGTGGAGCCGGACGTGGTGGGCTGTAATGACGATGACCGTAAGAGTTGCCATAATGGTTTCCTTCGTGATAAGCTGGCGCACAACCACTCACCGATATAACCATTGTAAGAGCAATTAATAATCCAGGAAATTTTGACGTTATCATGGTTGTAGGATTGAGTTTTTAAGCAATTCCCAGGTTATATTAACTGGACCCGTGGTCGATTAAAAGCCATCCAATGAGCTTTAATTAAAGTTTCCGGCTCATCTGCGTTTTTGTAATTACTGAAACGTTTAGCTTAAATTCACGTTCTTTTACCTGACAGCACTTCCTGATTAGTCAAATGCACTGTATGAATTTCCGCTCTATTTTGCTGGCAAGTTTATCGCTGGTACTACTAGCTGGTTCGGCTTCAGCCCAAACCACACCCTCGTCTACCGGAGCCGCGAACCTTACCGATACGACTAAGGGTGGTCCGCTTGATTTGGGTAAGATGTGGACGTTCGATAATCCACCTTCGTCTTACTTTCAGAAAACTTACAAATTTACGGCCGATGAGAAATGGTTTGACGAAGCTCGCTTGGCCTCACTTCGCTTTGCCGATTATTGCTCAGCCTCGTTTGTGTCAGCTAATGGACTGGTAATGACCAACCATCACTGCGCCCGCGAATCGGGAACGGGTGTGACGCGGAAAGGTGAAGACCTGAATGCTACCGGTTTTTTTGCAAAAACACCCGCTGAAGAGCGTAAAGTAGATGGGTTGTTCGTGGATCAGCTGGTGAAGATTGAAGACATCACGAAGCGTGTGCAGGACGCCATGAGTAGCGCATCCTCAACGACGGATGCGTCCCAATTGCAGGCTCGTGAACAGGCGTTTGCCGCCGTGAAACAAGACTACGGGACCAAAGATGGCTGGAAAGGACTGGAGTTGCAGACGATTACGTTCTATAACGGAGGCCGCTATGCACTCTATGGTTTCAAACGCTACACAGATGTGCGGCTCGTATTTATGCCAGAATTACAGCTTGGCTTTTTTGGGGGTGATTACGACAACTTTACATACCCACGTTATGCCCTCGACTGCTCGTTCTTTCGGGTATACGATGGTGGGAAACCACTAAAAACAACTCACTTTTTTAAATTCAATACAACTGGTGTCCGTGATGGGGAGCCAATTTTTGTTATTGGAAATCCTGGTCATACCGAGCGGCTCAAGACCGTTGCCGAACTTGAATTTGACCGTGATTTGCAAACGCCCGCTACTATTCAACTCCTGCGTAACCGCTCTGATGCCTTGCAGGCTTATAATGTTACCGCGAAGAGTGACAGCGTTTTAAATGAGATTTTTAGCTACGAAAATAGCCTGAAAGCGTATGGTGGTCAACTTGTCGGCCTACGCGATGCCAGTTTGCTAGTGCGTAAGTCTGTCTTTGAAAATCAGTTTAAAGCTGCTGCAAAAGCTAAAAACTTACCTGCCGATCAACTCAAAACCTGGGATGATATTGCCGCTAACACAACTCAATTACGAAGCCTCTTTAAAGATGTAAATTACCTCGCGCCCAACGAACGGATTATGGGCGAGTTGTTAACATTTGCCAACGTCGCCACCCAATTTAGTGAGTTGCTGGCTTCTCGCCCACAAGATGCAGAACGCGCTCGTTCGTTGATGGTGCCGCCAAATATTAAAAGTATGGTGCTGGAGGAAGCCTATTTAGCCGCTCACCTCACCGAAGTGCAGGCGGCCCTGGGCAACAATGATCCTTATGTGAAAGCTGCGCTTACCGGTGCTGACGGAAAAATGCGAACCCCAAAAGAAACGGCGGCTTATCTCATGAAAAACACTAAACTAACCGATCCTGCTTTTATAAACGAATTAGCCACACGACCGGGGGCAGCTGCCGCATCGAATGATCCAATGCTGGCCCTGGCCCGAATTAGCTATCCGCGTTATGGAGTAGCCGCCCGACAAGCCCGCCAGATTTCACAAAAACAGGAAGTTCTGCGTGGACAACTGGGCCGGATGCTGTATGATGTATATGGAACTGCCGTGCCGCCCGATGCTACATTTTCGTTGCGTATCAACGATGGAGTGGTACAATCCTATAACTATAACGGCACTAAAGCACCTATCCTGACCACCTTCGCCGGGTTGTATGACCGGAATTACTCGTTTGACAATAAATCTCCCTGGGATTTGCCCGCCCGCTGGAAAAATCCGCCAATGGCTTTGCTGAAAGAGCCAATGTGTTTTATCTCCACGAACGATATAATTGGCGGTAATTCCGGCAGTCCCATGATCAACAAAAACCTTGAAGCTGTGGGCCTTGCCTTCGATGGTAACATGGAAAGTTTGCCGGGCGAATTCATTTTTGTGCCCGATCTTAATCGGACTATCTCGGTGCATACGGGCGGCATTATAGCGGCAATGCGTTATATATACAAAGCAGACCGATTAGTCAGCGAACTAACCGGAACGCCAACTCCAACGAAGCCCGGATCGACAAAAAAGTAAAAAAATATAGCTATATCAGCTTTCCAAGTCACACAAACTCCCTGAAAGTTCAGTACTTTCGGGGAGTTTGTGTGTTAATAATACTCTACCTGACAATGACCAAATCTGAAATTCCGGTGATGCCGAAATTTTTCGACCGATATATCAATCTGGCCGATAATACGCTCGTTATGGATGCTTTGACGAAAGGTGCTTCGTTCGAAAACCTGATTCCAGCCAAAACGCTCGAAGCCCTTGGCGATCTGCGTTACGCGCCTAACAAATGGACCGTTAAAGATATTTTACAACATATCATTGATACCGAGCGTATTATGAGCTATCGGGCGTTGCGATTATCCCGTAACGACCAAACGCCATTACCGGGTTTCGATGAAGAATTGTTTGGCCAAACAGCCAATGGTATTAATCGAACTATTCCAGACCTGTACGCCGAATACGCCGACGTTCGGCAAGCAACCGTTCGCCTGTTCAGCAGTTTCGATGAAGAAATGCTATTACGAAGTGGTATCTGTTCTAACCAAACTATTTCGGTATTGGCTCTCGGTTTTGTATTGGTCGGCCATGCCACACATCACGCCAATATTATCAATGATCGTTATCTTCCTCTTTTAGCTTAATCACTTCATGCAACTAAGAATTTTACTACTAATCGCTATCACAGCGCAAGCGGTTTTTGCCCAGCCTAAATCTAAAATCACGGTTACGGACCTCACGCGTATCAAACAGGTTGGTGGAATCGAATTAGCTCCCGATGGGCAACGAGCCATTTATACCCTCGGCACAATCGAAGCCAATCCTGAACAAAAGGAAGAATACGAGTACAAAACGCACATTTATTTGACCGGCTTAAAACCCGGTGATGGCAAAGCACTAACGCGCGGACCTGAGTCGGCACGGCAGGCGGTATGGTCACCCGATGGGCAGCGTATCGCTTTTGTACGGACGGTGAAAGGCAAAGGTCAGATTTTTATTATGTCGTTAGATGGAGGAGAAGCCTGGCAGTTAACCAACAGCAGTTATGGCGTTTCTACTCCGCTCTGGTCGCCCGATGGGAAGCGAATTGCTTTTACGAGTGGCATCACAATGGCGCAAATGTTAACCGATTCACTGGTGAATCCGAGCAAAAACGGACCACTCTGGTCGCTTGAAAAGCCGGGCTTTACGAATAACAATTTTGTTAAAATTGATAAGAAAATAAAAGCCAATCCCGACGGCTCACTGGCCGAAATACGGGCTTATCTGGATAAAGACGTTGAAGATAAAAAAGCGAAAGTCATCAATCGACTAAACTTTCAGGGCGAATCGACAACGGAACCTGATATGTCATTTACGCACCTGTATGTAGTAGAGGTAAGTGAGGGTGCAACCCCAAAAGCGTTAACGCGAGGATTTACGTCGTTTCAGGCGGGGAACTGGTTACCGAACGGGCAAGGACTTTTGGTGGTAACGGATCGTGATTCGCTCAAACACCCTGATCGCGAGCAGGATAATGTAATTGTCTATATTCCGGCTGATGGTTCTGGAGCCCGAAAAGCTATATTAAGTGAAGCGGGAAAAAGCTATCGCTCACCCGAAATATCGACCGACGGCAAACAACTGGCCTTTTTAGTTGCTCCTTCAGAAGGCGTTAATTTCGCCCAAATTGGGTTGGCAACACTCACCGGCACATCAGTTTCGGGAATCGAGCTGGTCACCTTCGACCGGGCAGCCGGGAGTTTAACATGGGCAACGGCTTCGATTCTCGCAAAAGGCAAAAAAGTAACAGCAGGCTATGTCATCTACTTCACGGCCTCGGCCAATGGTGGCGCTCCTCTTTATAAACTTGACCCCACAACGCGGCAGGTTACGCAACTGACTGATTTTTCGATGGGTGTCACCAGTTTCGACGTGTCGGGGAATAGTCTTGTTTTTGCAAAAACCGAAGTAGCTAACCCGTCTGAGTTATACATAACTGACGCTACAGCCAAAAATCAAACGAAACTAAGCAACCATAACGATTGGGTAGCACAGCGGCAACTTAGCTTGCCCGAGAAGCGCACCTACAAAAATTCGCTCGGCCAAACGGTTGATTACTGGATTATGAAGCCCACGGTGGTAGCCGCCACAGTGGTAGCTGCCACAGCGGTAGCTGGTAAAAAATACCCACTCTTATTGAATATGCACGGCGGTCCAACGGCCATGTGGGGGCCGGGTGAGCAGTCGATGTGGCACGAACTTCAGTATATGTGCGCGCAGGGTTATGGCGTCGTTTATGCGAATCCACGCGGCTCGGGTGGTTACGGACTTAACTTTCAGCGGGCTAATATTAAGGATTGGGGCACTGGACCAACAGAAGATGTTCTGGCCGCAGTTACCGATGCAGCCAAGGAAGCTTGGGTAGATACCAGTCGGCAGGTTATTACGGGCGGTTCCTATGCGGGCTACCTAACCGCCTGGATTGTTGGGCATGACAATCGGTTTAAAGCGGCTTTTGCGCAACGGGGTGTCTATGATCTGACTACTTTTCTCGGCGAGGGCAATGCCTGGCGGCTTATTCCAAATTATTTTGACTATCCCTGGTCTGCCGATGCGAAAGTTCTGGATGCTAACTCGCCATACAATTTCGTTCAGAATATCAAAACACCTTTATTGATCAAGCACGGTGAGAACGACCTTCGTACGGGCCCAATCCAGAGTGAAATGATGTATAAAAGTCTGAAAATACTGGGCCGTCCGGTCGAATATGTCAGGATGCCGGGTGCCACACATGAATTGAGCCGTACAGGAAACGTCCGGCAACGGATCGACCGGTTGCTGCGAATTTATGAGTTCTTCGAACGCTATGTTGGTGCTGGAGCACAGGGACTAACACAAAGGTAGAGACTGCAATTGAGCTGGATGAAGAAACTTGCCGGATGCTAAAAGAAACGATGCAGCCTCTTTTGGATTTAGTCAATTTGCCTATAACCAAAAATATCCTGCCTAAATCTGATGAACAGACATCATCTTTTACTCGCTCTATTTTTCGTCACGGCAACAACGTTTGGCTAAATTGCCAATGATAATGTTAAAAGCTCAGATTGACGAAAAAGACTTTACAACGCAACCCCGGCGTGTCCGAATCGGCAATTTCTGGTGGATAACGGCCACATTTACGTCTTCAAACGGGCTCGTGATGCCAGCTTGAAGACGTATTTCATTTTATGTGATTCAACTATGAGCAAACACGAAGAACCGCTTCAGGAGTCGCCCAAATTTCGATTCTGGAAAAGCCAGATGGAGGCAAATGGGATAAAGATTAATGGAATAAACGATTTTTATATTCGGCGGAGGCACAATGGCGAAGTTTTATTTGCCATGCTCGAAGTGGATGCTGACACACCCGAAGGCGATAAAATTCCACCCGCACTCTTCCTGAAAGGCCACGCCGTTTCGATGATGGTGTGTTTGATTGATAAAGACACGCGTCAGAAATTTGTGGTATTGGTAAAACAACGGCGCATTGCCGATGGCTCCCAAACCTACGAACACCCCGCCGGGATGGTCGATGCCAGCGACTTACCAGACGAGGTGGCTGCCCGAGAGTTAGAGGAAGAAATTGGCTTGATCGTTACGGCCAACGAGTTGACCAAATTAAATTCTCAGGTGTGGCACCCCAGCACAGGTACAAGCGATGAAGGGATGCACTTTTTTTATATCGAGAAAGAAATGTCCCGAGACGATATTATGAGCTTTCACCTTAAAAATATGGGAAATCAGGCGGAGTTTGAGCGCATTACAAGCGTAGTGGCGACAATCCCCGAAGCCCAAAAACTAATTACTAACGTCAACGGATTATTGCTTAATTTCCTGCATAAATTCATCCATGTATTTGTCTCTTGAATAAGCTATAAGTCAATCCGTTCCACTATAACAATTTCATGGTTTCATAATCGCCAACATGGTTCAGATACAGGAAATTAAGCAATAATCCGTTGACGTTAGTAATTAGTTTTTGGGCTTCGGGG
>JANXVQ010000164.1 GCA_025351545.1 Spirosoma sp. | reverse complement strand
CAGTTTTAAGAAACTGACACCACAAAAAAATACCCGACACCGCCCGCGTCACCGATAGCACTGTTGATTTTCGACCGCTGCTTTCTCCCAGCCAATAACCACACCACGGTTGGGGTCAATGCATTCGAACCGCACATTGGTTGCTAAGGGATACGCTGATTTCTCGAATGCATTTTCGATACGCTTAACCAGCCGTACATTGCGTGGGTCGGCAATGTTGAGAACGATCAGATCAACAACATTATCGGCGTAGAGTGTACTGTCTTTAACGGCTAGGTCGTGGTTGCCGGGGATGGATATGAAGGCCAGCTTTACGGGGTTGTCTGGTTTTCGATTATCGATAATATGAATGCCGCTGCCCAGTTCATTGATGAATAAATAATTGTCTTTAACGTATATTTTCCCCACATTTTTGAGGGGCTGCGGAGCCAGCGTCTGGATGTTGCGAACATCGGCGGAGAGAGCATATACCGGGCGGTAAATGTCGCCCGTTGTTGGGGGCGCCGGTGCATATGGGCGACCACAACTGTCGAAAAGAACGCAAACCAAGAACAGGGAAAACGGAGGCAGATGTCTATTCATAGGGCAACTGTGTTGAATAATGCAAAAGATACAAAATCAATAGGAACCGTTGGAATCCGTAAGAAAAATTAACTTTGTCCATACTTGATTTCGCTAAGACCAACCACATGTCTACTGAAACCCGTTCGGAGTCCAATCAGACTACTACTCGTAAACTATCTAAAACCGAAGTTCTGGCTCAGAAAAATGCCGAAGCTGAACTGGGCGGTGGTCAGAAACGCATTGATGCACAGCACACTAAAGGCAAACTGACCGCCCGGGAGCGGATTGCTTTGCTGGTAGATGAAGGATCATTTGAGGAAATTGGCAAGTTTGTCATGCACCGCACCCGTGACTTCGGGATGGACAAAGAACATTACTTAGGTGATGGCGTTGTAACGGGCTACGGGACAATTGACGGCCGATTAGTCTATGTTTTTGCGCAAGATTTTACAGTATTTGGCGGAGCTTTATCAGAAACTCATGCCGAAAAAATCTGTAAACTGATGGACCTGGCGCTGCAAAATGGCGCTCCTATAATTGGCCTTAACGATTCGGGTGGTGCCCGGATTCAGGAGGGAGTTCTCTCGCTGGCGGGTTACGCCGATATCTTCTATCGCAACACGCGGGCATCGGGTGTTATTCCGCAACTGTCGGCGGTTATGGGGCCGTGTGCGGGCGGGGCGGTGTATAGTCCGGCCATCACCGACTTTATTTTTATGGTCGAGAATACGAGCTATATGTTCGTGACCGGCCCCAATGTAGTGAAGACCGTCACGCACGAATCCGTAACGGCCGAAGAACTGGGGGGAGCCAGTACGCATAGTACTAAATCAGGCGTAACGCACTTTGCCTGCGCCAACGAACTGGCTTGTATTCAGAGTCTTAAGCAATTGCTCAGCTATATTCCGCAGAACTGTGAAGATGAGCCGCCGATGCTTGCCTACGAGCCATCTGACGAGTTACGCCCTGCGCTTAACACGATTATTCCGGCCAATCCGAACCAGCCTTACGACATGCGGGAAGTAATTGAAGAAGTCGTTGATGCCCGGTCGTTTATGGAAGTTCACCGGAATTTTGCGGAGAACATTGTTGTGGGTTTCGCCCGAATTGGTGGCCGCAGCGTTGGCGTGGTTGGCAATCAGCCAGCGGTGCTGGCGGGTGTGCTTGATATCAATGCCAGTACCAAAGCGGCCCGGTTTGTGCGCTTCTGCGACTGTTTTAACGTGCCGTTGCTGGTTCTCGAAGATGTGCCCGGTTTTCTGCCCGGCACCGACCAGGAATGGAACGGTATCATTACAAACGGGGCTAAACTGTTGTTTGCCTTTTGCGAAGCCACCGTGCCCCGCGTAACGGTTATCACCCGAAAAGCCTACGGTGGCGCTTACGACGTGATGAATTCCAAGCACATTGGCGCTGATATGAATTATGCCTGGCCTTCGGCTGAAATTGCGGTAATGGGCGCCAGTGGTGCCGCCGAGATTATTTTTAAACGCGAAATTGCCGAAGCCGACGACCCGCAGGCTAAGTTGCAGGAGAAGGTGCTGGATTATACCGAGAAGTTCGCCAATCCATACCGGGCTGCCCACCGGGGCTACGTCGACGAGGTCATCATGCCCGACCAAACTCGCCAGAAACTCATCCGGGCGTTCAAGATGCTGGAAAATAAAGTAGCCACAATGCCTAAGAAAAAACACGGAAATATTCCGTTGTAAGGCGTTATGGATGAGTTGTTTCGGTGAATTAATGTCCGATAAAAAACATTTTGCCAGAACACCGATTCATACGATTACCGTAGGGACACACACGCTGACTTTATTATCATGAATACTGAGATTGATTACGTTGACATAGGTCTGGATATAACTGATATTGGTCAGCGTATGGTTGAAGAGTCGATTCATTTCCAATATCCCGATTGGTCTGTTGGCGAGCGGAAGGCGGCTGTTTTTGAGCGAATTTATCGAACTGATTT
>JANXVQ010000157.1 GCA_025351545.1 Spirosoma sp. | reverse complement strand
TTCCAGAATTGGGCAAGGGTCCATTCCTTTCGACCCTTTTTGGCGGTCTTTTTCCTGACAGGCATTCGATGGTGCGCCAAAGTTGACGAACAATTTACCATCCGGCGAAATGGCAAACGACTTACTGGCGTGCTGACGCTGAAGCGTCAGGCCCTCAATAATTGACTCGGCAGGCGACGTTTCCATAACCTTACCACTGGTCAGTTTATACCGGTAAACCGATGTGTCTGACGAAGCGTAAAGATAACCGTTATAAATGCCCATTCCCGTGCCGGTATTATTACCAAACATAACCGTTTGGTCGGCACGGCCATCGCCGTTGGCATCACTCAACTCAACAATACCTTTACCGTCATTGAGCTTTTCTAATTTCACAAACACCGTTCCAACGTTGTCAACGGCAATATGACGGGCTTTGCCAAGGTTATCAGCGAAGACCAATCCCCGGAATCCATTGGCTAGTTTAATTCCCCCGTTATCGGGGTCGGGTGCTATGGCATTTCGGGCTGCGACAGCACGTGACGATGGTGTCGTATGCGTTTTACTGAGGGTTGATTTTCCCGGCAAGCCAGCACCTGGCCCGGCAAAGGACACAGTAGTAACGGCCGTTAGTAAGAATAGGATTGCTTTCATGGTTAAAAATAGGTTGAGTTGAGCGATAAATGCTACAACACCGGATAAACCGAACGTTTCGGGCAAAAGTTTGCCAGGGTAATCGCTAAATTGCCTTGTTCGCGTAATTTCGATAGATACAGCAGGACGCAGTTTGAAGCCAAAAACGGGTCTTAATTCTGACAAAAGAGCCATAACAAAAACTACACAATGACGACCGATTCCCTTACCTGGGCTGATTTTGACAAAGTCGACATCCGAACCGGCACCATCCTAGCGGTCGAAGAGTTTCCACAGGCTAGAAAGCCCGCCTACAAACTGACCATCGACTTTGGCGAGTTAGGTACAAAACGCAGCTCAGCCCAACTGACTAAACTGTATCAGGCAAATGAATTAATCGGTCGGCAGGTGATCGCCGTAGTCAACTTCCCGCCTAAACAAATTGCTACCTTCATAAGCGAATGCTTAGTACTCGGCGCGGTCGCTGATGATGGCACCGTGACGCTGCTCCAAACCGAACGCCCAACCCAAAATGGCCTACGAATCGCCTAACCAGACTTATACCGTTTTGATCAATTTGACGAAACAAACCGTTGATGTAGAAATAGTATTTTATGTGTGATATCGGGTTTGAGAACCCGACACCACGAAAGGTTTTTGAAACCTTACAGGACTGATTGTCGAGAGCATCATTATTTTTACACTATACAGCCACCTGATGGCACTTTCTCCGTTCTATCCATATGCGAACTGTTTTACTGCTCACTATACTGTTAATGGTTGCTTTAACGACCAGGGCCCAACGCCAACGCGATGACGACACGTCACATTACCGCGCTGCGCCTATTCCGGCGCACCTATTGCCTATAGAACGAGCCTACGGATCATCGTCGCTGGGGAGCGTCTATTTTTATGGCGGCAAAAAACTCTCCTCACCTTATTCGCTGGAAATACCGTTCTACGAACTCAACGACCAAACGGTTAGCCATCATTTTCAGACTTTCCGCACGCTAACCACCTTGAGCCGCCTGACAGCCTTTATACCACTAGCGTATATCCTGCTAAGCACTAACCGTACCGGCGGCACCTACTGGACAATTTATGGAGGGTCAATTGCTGCTTCCCTAACCCTGTCTATTGTTGGAAACAGCCAGATTAACAAAGCAGTGATTCGTTACAATGCATTGCTGAGCCAACCCCGTATGGGTTTATCTCTGGCGCCAGTGTCACTAACAGGCCAAATGGCTGTGGGGCTGGGAGTTTCCTACGGTTTCTGAAACCGACACACCGATGAATCAAGAAAGACATGTCGTTGTTGAACGCAGACGAAACATTCTGTTTTCTATGAAATGACATTTCCGTTTCGCCCTACGCAGCAACCAGCGATAGAGTCTTATTTCGAAAGCACTTTTCCGACGAAAGCCTGAAGCGCGAAGCCCAGCGGGCCGGTGTACTGTCGGCTTTGTTTCTGTTCCCCACAGTCATGCCGGTGCTTTTACTTTCCAGACAAAGTATTGGGTCGCAAATACGAGCTTCTGCGCTGGTCTTACTCGGTGTTTATGGTTGGGTAGGAGCATCCGGTGTGGCCTTCGGTATTGCCCCTGTATGAGTCGTTAGGCACTTATTTTATTTGGCTGTAAGGCCGATTTACAAAATAGTCATTGTCATTAAGTAGGCTAAAGAGCACAAATCATAACGGGTTTGCGCTCTTTTTGTTAGTTTCGCTGATTCAATCAGCAAACTCATGCAAACAAAAGTATTCCTTCCTCTTTTTATCTCATTTTTTCTTC
Source organism: Spirosoma sp. (assembly GCA_025351545.1). Classification (GTDB taxonomy): domain Bacteria; phylum Bacteroidota; class Bacteroidia; order Cytophagales; family Spirosomataceae; genus Spirosoma. The sequence continues at coordinate 1,412 of JANXVQ010000157.1, read as the reverse complement.
TTTCTCCCCTACTAAACGCACAGGCGATTGTAAACCGAGATCCCCAAATTTCGGACTTGGTCAGTCAGATTTCGGCTGATAGTTTGCGGGCACACATTAACGGTCTCGTTAGCTTTGGCACCCGCCATACACTCAGCGTACCCGCCACGGCAACCGAGCAACCGGCAAAAAAAGGTCTTGGTGCAGCACGGCAGTGGATTCTGGGCAAATTCAATCAATACGCCAAACAATCGGGCGGACGACTGACAGCCACCCTTGACACATGGACGCTCCAGCCCGACGGCAAGCGTGTCGATAAACCTGCCAACATGGGTAACGTAATGGCCACCCTCAAAGGCACCGACCCAACCGATACCCGCATTTTTATCGTACAGGGACACATGGATAGCCGCGTCACAAATGTCATGAATCGCGAATCGGATGCGCCGGGTGCCAATGACGATGGCTCGGGAACAGCCGCCGTAATAGAACTTTGCCGGGTGATGAGCAAATCGTCTTTCCCGGCTACGATCATTTTCGTTACGCTGACCGGCGAAGAGCAAGGTTTGTTAGGCGCTGAACATCTTTCAGAACGCGCATTGACAGAGAAATGGAATGTAGAAGCTGTGCTGAACAACGATATCATGGGCAGCAACAACAGCAGCGATACCCGCATTATTGACAATACCCGGCTCCGGGTTTTCAGCGAAGGATTGCCCGGTGTTTTGCTCAAAGACACGACTGGTCGAATTGGCCAAATTAGGCAGTTTGGCAATGAAAATGACGGCAAGGCGCGTTCGTTGGCCCGTTATCTGAAAGAAATTGGTGAGCGTTACGTCGAGAATATGGAAGTTGTTATGGTGTATCGCAATGACCGTTACCTGCGGGGGGGCGATCATACGCCTTATGTACAACGCGGGTTTGCGGCTGTTCGCCTGACCGAAATGAACGAAAATTACGAGCACCAACACCAGGACTTGCGGACTCAGGACGGTATCGAATTTGGTGACTATCCCAAGTTTATGGACTTCGAATATCTACGCAAAAATACAGCGGTCAACTTGGCGACGCTGTCCAATCTGGCCAAAGCACCCGCTATTCCGCAGAAAGTAACGGTAGATGTTCGGAACCTCACCAACGCAACGGTACTCTATTGGCAAGCGCCACAGGCGGGCAAAGTGAAAGGGTATTATGTATTGATGCGCGAAACGTACTGGCCGTTCTGGCAGAAGAAATTCTTTACCACCAAACTCGGCATGACGTTGCCCTACTCGAAAGACAACTATTATTTCGCCGTGCAGGCAGTTAGTGAAGAGGGTAACGAGAGTTTGCCCGTATTGCCTATGCCGAATTTGCGGTAAGTCTGGGCCAAGCACCAGCTTGGCCGTTGTCGTGGTGTCGGGTTCTCAAACCCGACGCAATGGCTGACGCGA
>JANXVQ010000155.1 GCA_025351545.1 Spirosoma sp. | reverse complement strand
CAACAGTTTTCGGTCGTCGGCCTGTCGTGCGAAGCCGTTTTTCGACCTCAACCGGCTGATAGGGAACCCGGGTAACCACGACCGAATCCAGTACATATAGTCTCAGCCTGAACAAATTGACCGGTTCTCGGGGCGTTACTGATTGAGTCTGAGTTGTTTGCTGAGGCTTCAAAAAGCCAAACGTTCCAACAACAGGCTCACTACGACACGTTTGTTCAAATTCATCGCTCCGGCTCGTGTGAATCGTATAAAAATAATAACTGGCTGTATCGGGCAAAGGTATCTGCGCAGGCCAGATGAGTTGTGGCTCCAGAACCACTTTTTCGTACACTACTTTATTCCCCGGCAATGTATACAGCCGAAATGTATACCGTTCGCCCTCGGTATAAACAGGGGCGCTGCTACGCCATTTAAATACCGGCGGGTCGGCTGTCCCCACTTCATAAAGGCTGGGCTGTGCCGTATCCAGCAGGGGAGGGTAGCAGACGGGTGTTGGCGGCACCGGAGGGGCTGTTTTAGCCCGTTGAGAGGCTGGCGAAAACCGGTACGAAATCTCAGCCTGCACGCCATACATTTGTAAATCCACCCGCTTTTGAGAAAAGTAATTAGTCGTGTTCACCTGAGTGTACCCAAATGAACTGTACGAATTAGTAGCAGATAAACCCAGACTAAGTTGCTGTGTGAACTGGTATTTGACGCCAACAGAGCCACTAAATCCCAGTCGAACGCGTTGATTACTCGGCATTATTGTGGTGGAGACCAGTGTGCCATTCAGCAAATTGTCCTGGGTAGAGTTAAGTAAGTAAGCCCCCAAAATAGGCGCATCGTTGTAGAACAGGCCTCCCCGAAGGTTTATATCGAGCGATAATCGCCGGGCAAGGGGAAACGAAAACGCGGGGCCAATCGTCAGCATAAAGCTGTGCAGAGATGTCAGCGGTAAGATGCGGGGAGTTGGATTTTTGGGAATCGACGGGTCCTGCTTATACAAGTCGCTGACCGCTAGATTCTGGTAACCCATCATGATCCCTATTCCCCAGTTAGGTCCCACAAAATAATCGGTTGCCAGACCAGCGGTAAGTCCGTTCGTTAAATAGAGACTTTCATTCAAATACCCTTTCTGGTATTGTTGATGATAGCCGGCAAAGCCGCTCAGCCGCCACTTGCCGGGCGAGGGATCAATGGCAGTCGATTGAGTTAATGTCAGCGAGTTAGGAATGTAGTTCAATGAATCCTGAGCCCTGGCCTGATTAACCAGAGCGAGACTAGTAATTTCAACTAACAACCAGAAAAAGATACGCATAAACAATATACGTGGATAAAGTCTAAACATGTGGCGTCACTTCGGCTAGAAATAATCGGTATGGAGTAACCTGCCCCGAGCGCTGAATTAATTTCTGGAGAAGGCCGTCCAGCACAACTCCCCACTCGGTTTTAGTTAAGGTGCAATCGTCAGCCGGATATACGGTAATATCGACCGTACGCATTAATCCTTCTTTCAGTGTGCTACCCGTAGCAACGCCTTTTTGAATGGCTACCGATTCCAGTAAAGGCCCCAGCTCATGGTGAAAAAAGGCCCTCACGTCTTCCAGCGTTACAATACGCTGATGGGTCATGAGCGCGTACCGATACGTTTGAACGCGATGGATGGCAGAAGGACGACTACGGCCGCCAGTGGTATTTGTCAGCAATTTGATGCTATCGTTTTGCAGGCTACTGGTACTGTAGGCCAGTAAGTGAGAGCCCGCCGGGATGCTGTTTGCCGATTCACAATTCGTGGTCCAGAAGTCAACCTGCATCGTGTCGCCTTCGTCAAAAGGCTTGAAAAGCACATACTGATTAAGCGCTATCGGTGGGGTAATCGTGTTCTGGACCTTGCGCTCAAGCTGCGCGAGCTGATCCTGAAGCTGGGTCAGCAATAAGCGCACTGTATCCTGCCCATAGACCGCAAACGCGACCGACTCATCCCGCAACAGTTCTAACAGAAACGTTAGTTGTTCGCGGGCGTTGCGAACGTCGAATCGCTCGACTCCACCCCGTCGAACCGCGTAGCCTCCCTCGCTGATATGGTCGGCCTTGTGGAAGGGGAAAGGGGAAAAAATCCGTTCCTTACTATCCATAACGTTCCTGACCAGCAGCAACGTTTCGAAAGGGCCCGTTCGTAACGGCAGGAGGTTATAGTTTGCCGTCGTTCGGTAAAGAATCCGGTTGGCTTTCCGGTTCAACACCGGGAAGGCATTGATATCGACCGATATTTTTTCGAGAACCGTTTCATCAAAGCGAGCCGGAAAGGTGACCTGTAGCCAAAGCAGCGAACCACTCTTCAACGGTTCCAGGTTTGCCGGACCGAAAGCCTCCACAAAAGCAGGTGGATATGGCAATTTCAGTTCCTCCAGATGACCGACTTTCGTTTTCTCAATATGGATAAAGCGAGGATGGTAGGTCAGCCGAATGTCGTTTTCGAGCTGGTAACTAATTTCGTATTCCGACATCAGTTGGGCCGGGCCGTCAACCACGCGTCGATTGGTTTCCTCATAAGCCGGACCGATAGCCGTTGGAATGGACTGGCCGTTAAGATGCCAGCTACTTAGTGACAGCAGCGGGAATAAAGCCTGATGATCTACATCGCCGGGCCAGTTGAAGAAGAAATTAACCCGGTCGAGCAATTCGATAGCCGGATTAAGCTCTAAACCGATCCAGAGCGTTTTGGGCGTAAGCTTTTGTAACGCCCGCGTTTGGGCCACCAGGCGTTTTCCCAATTGCGGATGAATTGAATACAATTGAGAACCCGAAGCCAGGTAAGCCACCCGACCGTCGATGAGTTTTACGGACTCAACGGGAGAAAAAAACAGATCCTGCAAACTGTCCAGTTCGCCCAGCAGTTGCGACGCGTATTTCTGTTGAAAGAGGAAACTTTGTTCCGGTCGTAATTCAACCACGGGTTCGGCAGGGTAGGCTTGCACAATGGCGTGGGCGGGGCGGGGAATGGTCAGCAGATCCGGCGTCAGCAAGTCGGCCAGCCGCTCCAGCACGCGCACCTCCGATCCCATAAATTCATTACTGATTTTATAGACTTCATTCGCCAGCGTATCAATCAGCATCCGAACGAAGGCGTCGAGGTGATTCAGGTCCTGAACACCCCACATTTGCATAATATGCAAAAACAAACGCTGTTGGATAGCCTCTTTTGAAAAATAAGACCGCTGGTCACTCAGTGGCATGGGTGGTCAATTAAGTAAGGTGGGAGTACCAGAAAATTCGTTTTATCAGCTCGAAAGCTGACCCAGGTGTAGTTGAGTCGAAAACCGGAAAGGCTCTTCCGTTTCAGACAGGATTGCATTTACGGTCACGGTCGCCAATCGCTGGTATTCCTCCGGAAGTGAACTGCTTCGATGATCAACGGACTGAAATGTTACCGTAACCCGAGGGTTTCTCAACCGGCGTTCGTGCTGCCGGATCGCGACTTCAAGAGAGTCACACAAATAATTGATCCAGCGGCTACGGCTAATCGTATGATCGAACTCAATATCCCATATTTTGCATCCGAACGAGCGGTCACTCCGCAGTTCTCCGTAGTGGGTATGGAGCAACAAATACAGCACCTGAGCAATCGAAACGCCTACGCCACAGGTTGGCATTTCTTTCCCGGCCATCAAGGGACCAAAACGGATTGGAAGACGGTAAAAGACCTGATTCATAGAATTTTACGAACTCAATAACGGCGTGATTCAACAAATATCAACCAATAAACAAATTTGGTTGTTAATCGACAAGCGTTTTCTTACATTCGGTGCGGTTAATTCCAAGGCTGGAATTCAACTGCACTTACTCCCGGCGGTGCAAACCTGGCGGGTAGTCTTACTTCTATTCGCTTCCTTTTGCCATGTCCGCTTTTTCCATTGTTACTGAAACCACGTTGCTCATTGAGGGAAAACGAATCTCGACTTTTCACTCCCTGACCCTGCAACAGTCCATTCATACGACACATGAATTCCGGCTGCTTTTTGAACATGATGCCATTGATGAACTAGTGACGTTGTTCTCGGATAAATTTGATCAATTGCACCGAAAATCCATCGACATCACTATTAAAGGAGATGCCTCCGGATCAACCCTGGAGTTTAAGGGAATCATCACTCAAACCGAATTACGGCAGCAGGACGACGGGTATTGGGGCCGAATGACCCTGACTGGTCACGGCCATTGTGAAGCCTTACGGACAGTGCCCGGCACCCAGACCTTTATCGACAAGTCGATCTCCGATGTGGTGACGGCGTGCCTGAGTGCCTACTCAAAACCAAAAAAGGTAACGGCTCCGCTGGGTCCCGCTAAATTGCCATTTTGTGTTCGTTACCAGGAATCGGTCTGGGATTTTCTCAAGCGGCTGGCCTACGATTTTGGCGCGTGGTTTTACTACGACGGCACTCAACTGCAATTTACAACCAGTCCTGGTACGGCTTCGACATTAACGCTGACGTTTGGGGCCAATCTGGTTCAGTTTCGAACGGGTGTGCGGGCGGTGCCAACCTATTTCAAACACTACGATTATCTGCCGGAAGATGACAAGCGACTGGAAACCGAAACGGGCCAGGACTTGCTGCCTTACGGTAAACCCGAAGATAGCGGGGTAATCAATCCGCATCCGGCCCAGGCCGTTGCCGACATGACGCCATACCGCGACAATCGAAAAGCAACGCTGGCAGCCGAAGAAAAATACATGGAAGGGCAGGCAAAGGTGCCCGGGGTATTTCCGGGATGTAAGATAGTCGTTAAAGATGCCTCGACCGGTAAAGGCGGACAGTCAGCCGCTTACCTCGTTACCGATGTGGTTCATTATGTGAGTGGTGTCGGGCAATACCACAACCGGTTTCGGTCCATTCCCGCCGATGTGGTGGCGATGCCCGTGCGTAAACTGGTCCGTCCAATGGCCCAGACGCAGATTGGTGAAGTTACTGACAACAAAGACCCCAAGGGAATGGGCCGGGTTAAGGTCCAGATGCTTTGGATGAAGAGTCCGCAGACTACCCCATTTATCCGCATGACTCTGCCGCATTTTGGTGTTCATAAAGACAACAAAAAAACGCGGGGGTTCCAGTTTGTCCCAACCATTGGCGATCAGGTGATGGTCGGTTTTGAATACAACGATCCCGAACGGCCCTTTGTCATCGGCGCGTTGCCCCACGGCAAAAACAGCGCCATTGACACCAGCAAACCCGAAGAAGAGAAACACATCAGTGTTGGCAGTGGCAGCACCTTGACGTTTATAGAAAAACCAACGCTCAAGGAAATACACCTGCAGGTAGACGAGAAAAACTTCGTACTGATCTCCGTGCCAAATGGAAACGGCACCATAACCGTCCAGTCGTCAAAAGATATTCTGGTTAAAGCCACGGCCAAAGTTACGGTCGAAGCCCCCGAAATTTTGTTGTCCGGCACCACCATTACAATAGAAGGAAAGCAGGCCGTAAATATCAAGGGAGCCCAGATAAAAATAGAAGCAACGGGCCAGATGAGTGTGAAAGGCAGCATGACCGATGTGGAGGGAACCGGCACCCTGAACCTGAAAAGCTCAGGCATGACAGCGGTTAAAGGGTCAATAGTCATGATCAATTAAATAAAGCTACCCTCGTACTGTATTTATTCGATCAGACCATGCCATTTGTTGCAACGAATCCGCTGAGCCAACGATTAGCAGTTCTGGAACGGCTCTGGCAGGAGTTTCGGCGGATGCCCAACGCCCGCTTGTGCCGGTGGCTGTTTGCACCCGGCGAAGACTGGTTTCTGAATGTTTTTCTGCAAGATCAGGCGGGGCCGGAGGCCGTTTCCAACGATATTTTTGTGACTCTTCATACGCCCGTTCAGCATTGGCAGTCGTATTTTGAGCAGGCACTGGACGAACTATCTGACCTAATCATTCACGATGTGGCTTTACTGGCCGAACGTAACCTGGTCATTCACTGGTTACCCGAACCGGGTAAGTCGAAAGAAGACCATCTGACCCGTTTTGTGGGATTCTTGAATCGTTTTGTAAAAGGACTTCGTGTTCATACCGACGGCGTACTGGTGCTTTGTCTGCTACCTCAGACCTACGCGGGTACGATGGTTCTGGACCAGATGCTAACTGCCTTGTTGCTGGGCGGCTTGTCGCCCGATGTTCGGATTATGGTAGTCGATACCATTGGCGAGGAGCGACTCGCGACTTTACCCGGCCGTTTTGGGGCCGAAGTGTATTCGCACCCAATTGACCTCCAGCTTCAGAAAGTAATTCGCCAGTTAGCCGCTCTTGGTTCGCCCATTGCGCCGGATGTGAAATTCAGACAGTGGCATGCCGAACTGGTAGCTGCCATAACCCAGCGGAACCTGCGGGATGTATTGTATTTTGCAAATAACTGCCTGCTGATTTGCCAACAGGAAAAATGGACCGGCCTCGAAGGAAGTGTACATTTATCCGTTGCTCAGGCCTACGTCGATCATCATCGGTACGAAGAAGCGCTCGACCGGTATAATCGGGTTATCGACCAAATGGAGGAGTTGTTCAGCCAGGGCGACGAGGCTGCCGGTCGAATCAGCATCATGGCCTGGTTGGGAGCGGGTAGTGTTTATTGGGAACTGCGCCAGCGGCAACGCGCCATCGAGGTCTATGAGTTGGCCAGTCAGCGAGCCGAGTTGCTACAGGAATGGCTGCTGGCTATGGAGAGCCACCGTCGATTGGGCGTTGCCCAGACTCGGGAAAGCCGGACTCAGTTGGCAGAAATGCATTATCTTCGGTTATTTAAGCTGGGGGAACATTTACCTCCTGAACAGCACCAGGTGGCTCGCCTGTCCGAAATTGGCCGGACCTATTGGCAGCAACAGCAGACGCCCGAAAAAAGGCGGAAGGCGGATGAGCTGCTCAGCCAGTTGCTCGGATCTAGCTGGCGAAAAGGTCAAATGTGAAGAAAATAAATCGTCTGGAATTTATCGATTGTCCGTTATGGAATCACCCGTATTTCGTTCAGGTTTGCGCCGATTACTTTATCCGGCAACTACCCGCACCTTGCCTACTGATGAGGAAAACAGCGGGCAGCTGGTGGAAATTCTGAGCCGACTGGAACTACAACCCGTTGATTGTCAGGCATTGTCAAAAGCACAACGAACTCTCGACGGGCGCTTTGTCGATGTAGCATCCGGGGAGATATGGGTTGATCAGGTAGACCTGGAAATTCCGGGGCCTGTAGCCTTTCGATGGGGTCGCTTTTGGCGTTCCAATCAGTTGGCCGCCGGACCTTTGGGTTTTGGCTGGCGTCATTCCTGCGACTTTGCGTTGCTGGAAGACCGGCGTAGTCGTCAGGTGGTGATTCGATTGCCTGATAACCGGGGCCTGATTTTTCCCCTTTTAGCCGAAGGAGAGCATTTTCTGAATCGCAAAGAAAAGCTCCGGCTTAACCGCGACGAGTATGGCTACTGGCTTCAGACACCAGAGCGTCTGGTGTATCGCTTTGCCATGAACCCGAGTGGGAGTATTTGTCGGTTAGCCGCTATCGAACAGATTGGCATCGCCTATCGTATCCGATTGGCCTATACCAGCGGAGGTCATCTCCGGCGGATAAGCGATGATTTCCAGCGCGTGATAGACGTTATAACTGATCCGCAGGGCCGCATCAGTCGATTGGAAATTACGATGCCTGACCAAACATCAAAGCGAATAACATTGGTCGCTTATCAGTATGATGAAACTCAGAATCTGAAAGAGGTACTTGTTCAGGATCAGCGCATTGCTCAATATAATTACCGCAATAATCGGCTTATCCGCCTGACAGATATATTCCGCCAAAGTATTTATTTTACGTACGAAAAGTCTGGAAATCAGTACCGGTGTATGGAGGTGAAAAGGGAGAGCGGGGCGGGTGCGCTACACTTTCGATACATAGCTGACGAAGGACGAACACAGATTACCGATGGGGCGGGCGGGGTCAGACAATACGTACATGAAGCGGGAGTCGTTCAACGGTTTATCAGCGCGGGTGGTCGGCAACGGGTCTGGTTTTTTAGTGAATTTGGCGAACTGCTCAGCGAACAGGATGCCCTCGGCAACACGTCTTTCTTTGCGTATGACAACCAGGGCAGTATGACGGAAACGGTTTGGCCCGACGGCGGAAAAATGCAGATGCAGTATAACGACAACGATCAATTGATTGCGTTGGTCGACCGCGCTGATGGTGCCTGGCTGTGGGTATATGACGAAGCAGGGCGGCTTCTCTCCTGCACCGATCCTGTTGGGGCAGAAACCAGATTTACGTATCAGGAAGACGGTCTGCTCAAGGAAATGGTGCGGGCAAACGGGTTTTGGATTCGGTGGGCGTATGATCAATACGGAAATCGGAAAGCACAAACGTCGGCAACAGGCAGCTGGATTCGGTGGGAGTATGACACGTTGGGTCAGTTAACAAACGTGAATCAGTCAGACAGAACGACGGTGGAACCGATCGCCCAAACGGGTGGTCATTCGGAGTCTGCTGCCTTAACAAACATTCAACCCGTTAAGCAATTCCAGTCGACTTATGACGCTGATGGTCAACTCATTCGACTCCGGCGCAAAGATCAGCTGAACTGGCAGTTCATCCGGGATGCGGCCGGAAGAGTACGTGAATACACCCGATCTGACGGCATCTCAACCCATTTTCATTATGATGCAGCCGGGCGCCTGACAGAAGTCCTGTTTAACGACGGCAGTTGGTATCATTACACCTATCGCCCGGATGGGTGGCTTATCGAAGCCGCTACACCCACCACACTGGTTCAGTTCGAGCGTGATCCGCTGGGCCGAATTGTAACCGAAACCACAGGCCCAACCGTCATTCAGTCGGCGTATAATAACATGGGTAGCCGGATAAGTTTGCAATCCTCCGCACAGGCTGTAGTCGCCTACAAATTTGATGAACTGGGCCGTCTGAACAGTCAGCAACATGCTCAGTCGGGAATTCAGTTTGCGTATGACCAGTTGGGCCGACCAACCGAGCGCCAAATGCCGGGTGGATTGCGGAGTCGCTGGCAATATAATTCAGGAACTTTGCCAACAAGCCACCAGCTTTTCTGGGGAAATAGTTTGCAAGCTGCCCGATCTCAGACGTATGGATGGCAAGAAAAACAGATTGTTCAGTTGCAGGATGCCAATTTTGGAACAGTAAATATTCGGTATGATCGGGTCAATGAACCCATAGAAGCCGTTTATTCTACGGGGTGGACAGATCGCTGGGTGGCCGAACGGGCCTATTATCAACAGCTGCTGCTAAAACCGGCTCCTGAAACCGTTGAGCGGGGATGGCAGGTGATAACGGTCGGTGCAATACGTTTTTATTATGATGCGGAGGGGTATCTGCGCGAAAAACGGGTTGCCGGGCAGGTATGGCAGTTCCAGTGGCACGAATCAGGCACCTTACAGCGGGTTATCCGACCCGATAATCAGCCGGTTACATTCGCCTATGATGCCCTCGGACGACGGATAACGAAGACCAGCGTCGGCTACAAAGTGGATTGGGCGTGGGACGGGAAGCGTTTGTTGCACGAATGGCATCAGGCATCTGATAGCGAGCCGGTGCAGGTAACCTGGTATGCCGCAAACACCGCAGAGCCAACAATGCTTCAGATTGGCGAAACTATGTACAGTCTGGTTTGTAATTATGCCGGTCAGCCCCTGTCAATGCACAATGAACAGGGCGATCCTGTGTGGGAATGGCGATGGTGTCTATTTGGCAAAAAACACAATCTGACCGGCCCCGCCCGTAAGCATACTTTCCTGGGGACCGGCCAATTTGAGGACAGCGAAGCCGGACTGATCTACGACAATTTCCGGTACGTCGATATTGACACCGGCCTGCCCATCAGTCCAGAATATTCCAGCCCCGCCGGGTGGGCGCGATCTGGATGGGAGCCTCTTCACGCACCAGAATCGTATCTTTCCGCTGCCCGATATATTCGAGCATACTAAGCTTATTCCAGAGTTTAGTAAAGACGCCCAGAAACTGCTCAATCGCATGCATCGAAACACCGATCTGGTGATGGTTATAATCGTGTTCGAGTAGTTGCAAGAGTAATTCTTCAAACTGGCCCGGTGTTACATCCGTCCACTCGTAAAAATAATGCAGCAGTTCCTCTTTCTGCCGACTCGGCAAACAGTAGATAGACGTATAAATAATACTCGTCAGGTTAGCGAAATAACCAACCAGAACCACCGGAGGGTGCTGGTGGTCCATATTTCGGTAATCGAAAAAAACCGTAGCCAGGTAGTCCAGTATCCGGTTGCACAGACCCTGTACATGGCGGGCAATATCGGACGGATGCTGTTGGTCGAACACCTTGCGGATAATCTTGAAAGAACTAACCTGTATTTCGTTCAAGCCCCAACCAAAGTTTTTGTAATACTGAATCAGCCGGGGGTGGCTGCCAATAGAAGCGCAGGGTGGAATATACTGGCTATCAATAATATAGTGACCCTCATGGTAAATTGCTTTCCCGATAATTAAATGATGATGCCCCAGTTCGTCGGCGTTGACTTGCTGGGAGGAAACTACCATAAGCTGATACCCATATTCCGTATAAGGATGCCGCAACGGCGACTCTTCCGGATCCGGGTTGCCAACGGGCACCTTCTCGAAGGGGTTCACCACCAGTACGATATCGTATCCGGGCCTATATTGATCATCGGCACTCAGGGTAATCTCAAACGAAGCTGTTAGAACTGTAAATTTCAGCACATCCGGATTAATCGCAATTCGGCATCCACCCTGAGTGATAGCATTGCATCGGTACAGCCGAACCTCGACGTGATTGCTGTTTTTTTCCAATAAATCGAACTCATGCGCCACCGAAGTTCCTTTAACCGGGGGCAACAAGCCATAATTATAACTGGTCAGAAATAAGGATATCGAATCGCGTACCAAGTCCTGAACTTGATGATCTGTTTCCACGAAATGCTGCTGCGACAGTTTCATACCGTCGACCCAGTTTACCGGCAGGTGGTTTTTAGGAAATAACATAGGCAGTTAACTAATTTCTTCCACTCGCTTGGCAACAATCAGGTGATTCTCACGCAGCTTGTTTTGGGCTATTGTCTGTTCAAAATCAATATATAATCGCAGCCGAAAAGGAGACGGCTTGAGGCTGTAAAACAACCACCCGTATTCATGGGCTGTGTCGTCGAAGATTTGGATCGGGTCGTTCGGGAATTTATGGTTATAATCATCAATAAACTTTTGAAACCACGCACCAAAGGCAACGTCTCCGGTTGTACGGGCTTTTACTTTAACGGGCGGGTCTTTTCGGCTTGGATCTTTATGGATTTGAATCTCCAATAACATAAGATGATAATAGTCAGACCCTTCCATTACTATTTCCTCGGCGTGTCGGGGATAATACCAGAGTTTGTAGATCTCGTTCGGCACCGTAACCAAAGCGCCGAATGTGTAGGTGAATACGATGGGAAGAACGAAAGGCAACAAGCAGGTTCCAGCCCATAGATCATATGGAAGAATGCCATAGCGAATACTGCTCAAATAGTTAAACAAAGGTGTAAACAACGCAGCACCGAAGCAAACTATACCCCCGGTCAACAAGATGACGAAGGTAGGTTTTGTTGTAAAGGCCGGTCCCATATCGGTTAGCATTCGGCGTAAAAAAAGAATACCCATCAATAAGCTGAACACCTGTACAACTACATAATACACCGGAATGAATTGTAACCCAATTAAGCCAAAAAAGCCCGGAATGGTCAGAATCAACGCGCTAATCAGAATGATCAGCAGCAATCGACGCTCACTCATCAGTTCATTCTTGCGGTTTGTCCACACACATGCGACAGCCATCCCTAGAGCAGCCAGGAGCAATAGAAAATAATTTATAAAAAAAGGGGATATGCCGTTCATGAATACCTGATTATTTACTGTTTCATCATACGCATACCCGTCGGTCATGGTCGTCAGCCGCCAATCATCACCGTTGGGTATCCAAGTATAATCGTACCTCCATGAGCCGTAAGATCACCCAGGCGGGCAGCCGGGGCACCACCAATTAGTACTGTTGCGGAGCCTTTGGCAATGGTATCGGGTGGGCCAATGCAAACAAGCGTGTCACCAACGCGAGCGGCTGGCAAACCACCAATTAAAACCGTAGGGCAGCCAGGACCAACAATAGGGCCACCCACGTGCGGAACGATACCCGTTACTTGAGGGCACGTATGCATGTCAGTTAATCGGGCGGCAGGCGGCATAAAAGCGGGTTATAGACGTGGGGAAGGGCATCATTTAAAAAGCCCGTAAGGTAAGGTCAGCTACTCCCTGGCCAATCATCCTACATAAAGATGCTGTAGTTCTTTTTTTACCATAGTCCAGCGACGTCGGGAGATAATTATTTCAGCCCCTGTGGCTAATCGTAGCAGAGGCCCCCGGTGCGTCAGTTGGGCTTTCTGTACGAACTTTCGGTTAATAACGCAGTTTTGATGAACACGAATAAAGTCATTCATTGGCAACTGGTCGGCATAATGCTTGATGGTATAGGCCATTATCTGTTTACTACCGTCGCTCCAGTATAACCAACTGTAACCTCGGATGCCTTTTATCATAATTAAATTATAGGGAGGGTCTCCATTTTATTAGGGTGGGTTCCCTTATTATTAGGTTATGTTCCTTTTAGTATTGTAGCACAGTGAAGATTATTATTTTGCTTTGTCAGTATGCCTAACCTAGATGCTTGAGTGGTCATTTCTATGTTAAAGAGGCCGGTGTTAAACAGCACATTAGGT
>JANXVQ010000121.1 GCA_025351545.1 Spirosoma sp. | reverse complement strand
GCTCGTCGATGCCATCCAGTCCCAATGCCTGTAAGCCATAAATGGGTTGTTCGGCATCCATGTAACTTACCAAGCTGCTGAAATTAAGCAGATTAAGACCAATGCCATGAATAATATAGATGGGGATTTTACTGCCCTGTGGTTTAATAGGCACCAACGATTTCCAGGTCATCGGGTGTTCTTCGGCCTGAAGCAACTGCGCCAGTTTCCGAACAGTTGGGCAGATCAGCAAAGTAGACAGGGGCAACCGCCTTCCCGTTTCCTTTTCGAGCCGGGTCATCATCTGAACGGCAATCATTGAATGCCCCCCTAATTCGAAAAAATCATCATCAATGCCGATTTTTTCCACGCCGAGCACGTCAGTCCAGATGGAATAAATCAGCTTCTCCATATCTGTCACCGGCTCTAATCCTGCACCTTCGCTCAACAACAAGGCGTCTGGTTTGGGCAATGCCTTCCGGTCAATCTTCCCGTTGGGTGTAATGGGTAACTGCGGTAGATTGATAAAATCGGTCGGGATCATATAATCCGGTAACACATCACGCAGTTTCGTTCGCCAGACCGGAACCTGGGCTGTAAAGGCCCCGTTCATCAGCGGAGGAGTAGTTACCAGATAAGCCACTAATCGTTGGTCGCCGGGACGATCTTCGCGAGCCATCACCACGGCATCTTTAATACCGCCATGCGTGACTAACGCGTGTTCAATCTCACCCGGTTCGATCCGGTATCCTCTGATTTTCACCTGCTGATCAATACGACCCAAACAGTGTATTTCGCCATCGGCCATAAACTTGCCGAGGTCCCCTGTCCGATACATGACCCGGTTGGGCGAGGCAGCAAACGGATTTGGCACGAACTTCTCGCGGGTCAGTTCCGGTCGGTTCAGATACCCACGGGCCACGCCATCACCAGCAATATAAATTTCACCAACAATCCCTTCCGGCAATGGATTCAGGTTCTCATCCAGAATATATACCTGCGTGTTTTGGATAGGCCGCCCGATGGTAATAATCTCATCGCTGGCTATAATCTGTTTACCTGTTGAATAAATAGTTGTTTCTGTTGGCCCATACATGTTCCAGAGCGAGCCACACCGAACGGTTAGTTTTTGGGCCAGGTCTTTCGACATAGGCTCACCACAACAGAGGATTTTCAGGTCGAGTCGATGCTGCCAACCGGCTGCCAGCATCGTTTTATACGTTGCCGGGGCTGCCTGTATTATGCTTATATTCTGCTCAGGTATAGCTCGTAATAAAGCACGGCCATCTTTCGCCGTTTCAGTATCGGCCAGTACCAGCGTAGCGCCAACGAGCAAGGGCAGATATAATTCAAGACCGGCAATATCGAACGAGATCGTTGTTACGGCCAGCAACGTATCGTCTTTGGTTATGCCGGGCATGATTATCATGCTGTATAGCAGGTTAACCAGATTATGGTGCTCGATTAATACACCTTTGGGTTGCCCCGTTGAGCCGGATGTATAGAGAATATACGCCAGATCGTCACCCGTCACAATGGTTTTTGGTGCTTCTTTCGGATACGTATCCAGCGCAGCCAGTACGGTTTCAATTAGCAAAACCGTAGTTGGATTGGCCAATTGACCAGCCGCTTGATAACTTGTCGGCCCACTACTGTGATACTTCTTCGACGTAATGAGCAGGTTAGCCGATGAATCGGCGAGCATGAAAGCAATCCTATCGTGCGGATACTCAGGGTCGATGGGAACGTAGGCGGCTCCGGCTTTCAGAATGGCCAGGAGCGTAATAATCATTTCCGGCGACCGGTCCAGCACCACCCCGACCACATGCTTCGGCCCGATTCCGTTACGCTGAATAGCGTGCGCTAGCTGATTGGCCGTTTCGTCAACTTCCCGATACCGTACCGTTCGTCCGTTAAAAACCAGGGCTACTTTATCGGGGTATTGGGCTGCCGTTTGCGCCAGCAGTTCGTGTAAAGACGCATGATTTGGGTAGGAAGCCTGTGTAGCATTCCAAAGAGACAATTTATTTTCCTGCTCTCCCGTATCAGTTAAGCGAATTTCGTCGAGACGTATTGCTGGATTTGCAACGACCTCTTTCAGAAGGCGTTCAAATTCGGCCATCATCCGGTCTATGGTACTGGCTTTGAATAAATGAGTATTATAGGCCCATTCGAAAGTTAGAGATGAATTCTGCGCGGTCGATGAACCACTAATATTCAGAAATAAGTCAACGGCTCCGTATTTTCGGGGGTTACTGATGAGCTGATAGTCGAGTCCATAAAACGAGACGCCATCATCCAGACCCATATCTACATTAAAAATAACGGGCACCATTGGCACCCGGGCAGGATCTCGGGTAATGGGTAACTTTTTGAGCAGACTACCAAAGGTTAACTGCTGATGCTCATAGGCATCGAGAACGGCTTCTTTTCGCTGTGTTAAAAACTGGAGGAAACTCAGTTTAGCATGGGGGAAACTCCGCAACGGCAACAGATTTACACAATGCCCTACCAACCGTAGTTGATTTGAAGCAGATTGCCCGGCCGTTGGCAAACCAAGCACAAGATCGTCTTGCCCTGTGAGTCGATGCAATAGTACCTCGAAGGCTGCGATCAAGGTCGTAACGAAACTACAATCGGCCTTTATGCCCATTTGCTTCACCGCTAATGCCAATGATTCGGTCAACGGATAGTCTCGCCGATCAATTTCATAGGTACGCAGGGCGGGGCGGGGGAAATCGGTTGGCAGGTCCAGCACGGGTACTGAACCGTTGTATTGATCGAGCCAGAATTTTTCTATTTGCCGATGCTCCTCCCCCATCAAAAACTGGAGTTGGTCAATAGCATATTGGCTATACAGCGAGACAACGGGCAATACAGCCGGAACGTTTTGTGAATAAGCGGAGTAGAGAACGCCTAAATCCTGCAATAATATGCCCAGCGACCAGCCATCGCATACAATGTGATGCGCTGTTACGGTAAAGTAGTATGATGTGTCGGAAAGCTTGATCAGGCCCGCTTTGGTCAATGGGCCATTCATCAGGTCGAAAACATGCAACGCGTCCTGCGTCACGCAGGCATTTTCTGCCTGTTTTTTTTCGTTTTCAGTTTTGCCGGAACAATCCTGATAGGCAAGGGCAGTTGAAACCCCACTTAAAACACAAATCTGCTTTCCATCGGCGCTAAACGCCGAATGCAATGCTTCATGCCGCATGATTAAATCCTGCCAGGCTCGCTCCAAAGCCAGCTGGTCTAACGCTCCGGTGAAACGTAGAGACACCGATTCATTAAAGGCCCGATTCGCATCGTCGCCCCCAAACTGGCAAGTTGCCCATATTTCCATCTGCGGCTCGGTAGCCGGAGCCAGATGCACAATACCCGGACCGTCGAACGGATTGAAGTCAATAGCAATAAGATTCAAGTTCGTAGTGGTTTCCGTCATCCGTGCTTAATTTAACTCAATTTGCAGGTATTTCCCTGGGTGTTCCGGATTCGGCACAAACCAGGCTGGATTCCCATTCTGGTCTCGTCCTAACCGAGCACCAGGGGCTGGTGGCACATTTCCTGCAAAAATCGTACCTGTTGACTCTTTTTTACTTATAGAAACTTCACTATCATGCAAGAAGCCAGCCTCTATCAAATCCCGGATACTTTCGGTAAATTGGCAAACCAGGGTGTCGATTTCCTCATCGGTGTGGGCTTCGGTCAGGAAACACGGAAAGCCATCCCAGATATGAATACCCTTTTCTCGCATCAACGTAAATAACAACTCCCCATAAGGCACGTCTCGTTTAAATTTAATCTTCCACAATGACCCGAAATTGGCCACAAAAAGGGGAAGTTGCCAATGCGATAGGGTATCATTCATCGCCTTGGCTAATCGATTTGTTTTCTCCGTAAGTTTCTCCTGAAGCTGAGGGCCAGCCTCTTTCATGTACACTAAAGACGCCTTAGCGGCAGCCAGTGCCAGTGGGTGGCGCACAAAAGTTCCGGCAAAATAGGTAACTCCAACTTCAGGGATTGACTGGTCTCCATATTGCCAGAATCCGCCATCGAGGGCATCCATAAATTCACGCTTACCCGCTATAACCCCAATAGGCAACCCGGCACCAACGACTTTCCCATACGATCCAAGATCGGCCTTGATACCAAATAAGGCTTGCGCTCCACCGGGATGCATTCGAAAACCAGTGATAACTTCATCAAAAATCAGGACTGTTCCCGATGCGGCTGTAATAGCCCGCACCTGTTTCAGAAACTCGATCGGCACAAACTCCGGTCGCCGACTTTGCACGGGTTCAACCAAAACAGCGGCCAGTTCATGTGCCCGTTCGCGAATGATTTGCAGGCTTTCGTCCGTACCATAATCCAGAATCAGCATGTTCTGCACCGACTCCGGCATGATGCCGGGTGCCGCCGGAAACGACTTCAACTTTTTAGTACCTCTCACCAATACCTCATCGGCAATGCCATGATACGAGCCCAAAAAAGCAACAATCAGCGACCGGCCCGTTACCGTTCGGGCAATTCGCATCGTACCCAGAACGGCCTCAGAACCCGTATTGCATAAAGCTGCCCGATCAGCTCCCGTTAGCTCACAAAGTAATTGACTTACTTCGCCCGCCAATTCGTGCTGTGGACCAACCTCATACCCACGTTCGATTTGTTCGTACAAGGCTTCCTTGATGAAATCGGGCTGATAGCCAAATAAATTTGACCCAAATCCATTTAGTGCGTCAATGTATTCATTGCCGTCAATATCCCACAAACGACTACCCTTTGAGCGATTCACGACCAGCGGATAAACGATCTCTTTGGTGAGCGGACGAAAGCCGGATACCACCCGGGGATCAGCCATTTGAGCACGGTGCTGTTGGGCGTAAGTTTTACTGCTATTCGTTTTCTGATTGTATCGCGTCGTGAGCTGAGCTAAGAAATCCTGTTGTTGATCCGTCAGTACAGATGCCTGGCGTTCTATTCGGGCGGTTGCCCCAAATGGCTTTTTGAGTTCAATTTTTTCCTCATCCGTCAATCCAGCTTCAGTAACGGCAGGGTCCGTCAACTTACTTACGGATGGCTTATTAACCGGCACTGTCACTTGCGGAACAGGGGCAGTCTGCGGGCTATTTCCCTGTAGTAGTGCCACCTGTTTTGCCAACAGCTGCAGTTGCTGCGCAATTAATCCCAGCGCTGTATCACTAACGGGCAAGGCCGCTCCGGTTTGGTCAGCAATCACATGATGAGTTAGGGCTGTCGGCGCAGGCATTGGTGCCGGTTGATACGACTCAATGGGTAATGTCTGGTCTAGGTAATCTGCTAGTTGGTCGGGTGTAGTGTAGTTGGAGGTTAGTTGCCGAAACGTTATTGGCAGACCAAATTCTTTTTTTACGGTTAGAGCGACTTGCGTCAGCAATAGGGAATCGAAACCGATTTCCAGAAAACTTTTATCCGGTGCTACGCTGTCCATCTCAATACCGGACGCGTCTTCGAGCAGTTGATTTACCTTTTGAAGCAACGTACTTTTTCTCATGTTGGTGTGTCTTTGTTGGACAGCAATCTCTTGCGGCTCATTCTTATTCGCTTCAGTAATAACCGCTTGACCAGGAACCGTTATCATCTGATTAGGAGCCGCAAGGTATTTCGACTCTACATTGGCAGGATCAATCCAATGGCGTTTCCGGTCGAAGGCATAGGTGGGCAAATTTACCCGACTCCGCTTTTGACCGGTATAAAATGCGTTCCAATCAGGCTCTAAACCGTTCAGATAAAGTTGGCCGAGGGTGGTTAGCATCGACTGGCAGGTGGCCAGCCAGTCAGGTTGATTGGCTACCCCCGGCAGCACAGTAATCGGTTTCTTACCGGCTTGTTGCCGGGCGAGCGTTGCCGTGACATGGCCGGGCCCAACCTCAAGCAGAAGTGGTTTCCCTAAGGCAAAAATCGTATCAAGCGCATCTGCAAACCGCACAGTCGAGCGAAGGTGCGTTGCCCAGTATTGCGGGTCAATTGCCTGGGCATCCGTAAGCCAATCACCTGTTACGGTCGATACGATGGGCTTTTTTGGCCGACTTAAGGTGACACCGGCTACCACCCTGGCAAAGTCATCGACTATGAGGTCCATCATCACAGAATGAAATGCGTGGCTGGTCGCCAGCGGCTGATTCGGAATTTCTCGCTCGTCGAGCAGACGGGAAAAGTCGGCGATGTGTTCTTCGGCACCCGCCACTACACAAAGCTTATGGCTGTTAATGGCGGCCATCGAAAGAGTTGATGGAAGCATTGCCTGTACGCGGGCTGCCTCCAGACGCACCGACAGCATACTCCCCCGAGGCAGTTGGCTCACCAGTTTGCCGCGAGCGGCAATGAGCATCAATGTGTCGGCCAGTGTGAAAATGCCTGACAGATGCGCAGCCACAAATTCCCCAACGCTATGTCCGCAAAACACGGATGGTTCAATCCCCCAACTCATCCACAACTGCGCCAGTGCATATTCGGTAACGAACAGGGCGGGTTGAGTATACCGCGTGTTTTTCAGCCGCTGTTCAGCTTCCGAATTAAGCGTTTCCGGATAAATAATTTGACGAATATCAATGTCCAGGTGATCCGTTAACAGATCGGCACATTCGTCAATTGCCTGCCGAAATACGGCTTCATTCCCGTATAAAGCACGGCCCATATTGAGGTACTGCGCCCCCTGCCCCGGAAACAAAAAGACAACTTCATCGGGACTTTCGTCTGTTTCTCGCGTAAATACTGTAGTAGAGTCAGCGAGTAATTTATCGCTTAATTCGGGCAGCGTTGTTGCCACGACAAAGGCACGATAAGCAAAACTGGAGCGGGTTGTCTGTAGCGTATACGCTACATCGGCCAGATTAAGCGTAGGGGTCTGATTGAGTTCGTCGGCGAGTCGGTGCGCATACGCTTTCTGGCTCACCAACGTCCTGGCCGACCACGTAACGAGTTGAGCCGCACGTGTATTTTCGGGTTCAACCTCCTTAACTAGTAGTGTTTCATGGTCAAACTCCTCCAGCAGAACGTGTACATTGGTCCCTCCCACTCCAAACGAACTTACCCCCGCCCGGCGCGGATTTGCTTCGACTGACGTCCAGTCGCGCAGGCTCGTATTGACAAAAAACGGGCTATTGGCAAAGTCAATAGCGGGGTTGGGCGTAGAAAAATTCAGCGACGCCGGTATCTGTCGATGATATAAAGCCAGCGTAGTTTTAATGAAACCAGCCACGCCCGCAGCTTGTGTCAGATGCCCCATATTGCTTTTGATGGAGCCAATGGCACAAAACTGCTTTTGATTCTGCTCGCCAAACGCCTGCGTCAAGCCCTCAATCTCAATAGGGTCACCCACCGGCGTTGCCGTTCCGTGCGTTTCCACATAACTAATGGTAGCCGAGTCAATATCGGCATCGGCAATCGCCATAGCCACCGCTCCCGCCTGACCATCGGCATTGGGAGCCGAGAAACTACCCTTGCCTCCGCCATCATTATTTACCCCAACGCCTTTGATAACCGCATAAATTGTATCGCCATCACGCCGGGCGGCATCCAGATTTTTCAGGAGTACAACGCCAGCCCCATCGCTAAAAACGGTTCCCTGTGCATCGGCGTCAAACGACCGGCAATGGCCATCAAGACTTAACATAACCCCTTCCTGATACAGATGGCCGCTGTTGATGGGTGCGGTAATGCTGGCTCCCCCCGCGAGCGCCACATCACACTGGCCGCTGCGAATGCTTTGAACAGCTTGCGTAATGGCGAGCAACGAGGTCGAACAAGCGGAGTAAACACTAACAGCGGGGCCTTTTAAATTTAGCTGATAGGCCGTGCGGGAGGCTATGTAATCTTTTTCGTTCAGCGTCATCACCTGAAATTCACCAACCTGGTCAATCAGGTCTTTTCGACTCAGTACGTTATTTTGAAAATATGTATTGTTACCACAACCCGCAAACACCCCAACCCGGCCACTATACTGTTGTGGCAAATAACCCGTTTGCTCAAGGGTTTCCCAGGAAATTTCCAGGAAGACCCGCTGTTGCGGGTCCATCAATTGCGCAATCATGGGCGATAGGCCAAAAAACGGAGCATCAAATTGATCGGCCTGGTCAATTACGCCCCTTGCTTTAACGTAGAGCGGATCGTTCGTAAGTGTCTCAGGTAATGACGAGTCTAGCTCAGCATCTGTAAAAAATCGCGTTGTTTCTTTACCCTGCTTCAGCACATTCCATAACTCCGCAATCGTATTCGCCCCCGGAAATCGGCCTGCCATGCCGATGACGGCAACCTCTGCCGGGTGGCCTGACTTACCCACCCCAACTAATTCGGGCTCCTGCTTCTCACCCGATGCCCGCTTCGGCTGGCTTGAAGTTTCTGGCTGTAAATACTGGGCTACACCCGCAATTGTTGGATATTGGTACAGTTTCGTAACGGGTAAAACATGTTGCGCCTGTTTTAAGACCGCTACAGTTTTTTGAGCTACTAACGAATTCCCCCCTAATTCAAAAAAGTTATCATCCAGGCCCACCTTGTCAATCCGCAATACAGTACTCCATATGCTGGCAATCGTTTGTTCGAGCTTGGATTTGGGTTTTCGGTAGGCTACAGTCTGTTCCGGGCGATCATGTCCGGGTTCCGGCAGTTGTTTTTTGTCAACTTTCCCGCTGCTTGTTTTGGGCAATTCATCCATCCAGACGAAGGCCGATGGCATCATGTGCTCAGGCAATCGTTTTTCAAGTTCCCGACGAACTGCCAACGTATCTGTATGGCCGGTAGCAGTGACCAGATACGCCACTACTTGTTTCTGAGCATCAGCGCCTTCACACACTGCCACGACTGCTTGCTTTATACCAGTCATATGGCTGATAATGACTTCAATTTCGCCCAGTTCGACCCGGTGGCCCCGGATTTTTACCTGATCGTCCCGACGACCTAAAAACTCAATGTTCCCATCGGGCAGCAAACGACCTAAATCGCCGGTACGGTAAATACGTTCGGTTTTTTCTGTTTGCCGGATGGGTAACTCAATAAATTTCTCATTCGTCAGGCTAGGCTGCTTCAGATAACCTTCTGCTAAACAGGCGCCACTAAAACAAAGCTCGCCCACTTCGCCGTCGGGCAAAACAGTCAGATTGTCGTCAACGATAAACAGCTTCACCTGGTCAATGGGCATACCAATAGTTGGCAGGTGGGGCCAGTTTGCCGGGTTACCGTCCAATTTAAGCTGGGTTACAACGTGGCATTCCGTAGGGCCATATTGATTATATAGAACACAGCTGGGCAGTTCCGAAAAAAACCGGGCAATTTGAGGAGTAATCTTCAACTGCTCACCAGCCGTCATGATTTCGCGCAGGTTTTCGGGAAACTGCTGTAGGCTCACGGCTGCTTCGGCCAGATACTGCAGGGCAACAAAGGGCAAAAACAGCCGATTAATCTTCTGGCTATCAATAAATTGAAGGAGTGCGTTTAAATCAAGTCGTAACGCATCATCAACTAAAACCAGCGTTCCGCCAGTGGTGAGGGTCGCAAAAATTTCCTGAAACGAAACATCAAAACTCAACGGGGCCAGCTGCAACGTTCGGGAGCCAACGCCAGCAATGGAATTTTTCTTCTGCCATTGCAACAGGTTCAGGAGTGGCCCGTGTCCCATGCAAACCCCTTTTGGTTTGCCAGTCGATCCGGAGGTATAAAGCACATAGGCGGTGCTGGTCTGGTTTACAACAGGCTGGGCAGGATACGTTTGCTGACTGTCAGATGCCACAGTCTTAAGTCCCAACTGCTCGAATAAGTCTTTATCCTGAGCCGTAGCGACAGCCGTTTGAAGGCCCGAATCAGCAATGATTTGTTGTAGACGCTGGACTGGATAGGCCGGATCGAGGGGTAGGTATGCTTTCCCAGCCTTCAATATGGCCAGTACGCCAATAATCATTTCCAGATTGCGCGAACTACTCACACCAATCAGATTAGCACTAGAATCGGCACTGAGAATGGTCTGACAGAGATTATCTACCCGGCTGACGAGTTGCTTATACGTCACATCATGACCTCTGGCGACCACGGCAATCCGATCGGGATTTTCACGGGCAACCCAATCAAAAAACAGCGGGATGCGAATGTCCCGGCTTACAGTTATGTCATTAACGACATGCATACAGTTGATTGATTATGATGCTATTCAACAGGCAGGCTTATCCGCCAATCAACGAATGAGCCTGCCTGGTATTTACTAACCATTACCTAGCTAATGCTATCCATATTATAGGATAGTACGCTGTCTTTGCACAGCACGTTCCTGATTTACAGGCGGTTGTATAGCATCGGCCCGGCGAGGAAAATCGACGTAATTCTCTTCAACCCGGTTCAATACCGTCAGTATCGGTTGATTGGTTGCGCGCACGTACATACTAAGTAGCTGTTTTTCAGCCCGTGCCCAGGAACTACTGGCATCAATAACCAGAAGCGATAAGGCGCTGCTGTTAAGCAGATAAGCCGGAATTTGATTATTAATCAGAGCGGGAACCTCAAGAAGAATACGGTCATAGTGCGAGATGTCAAATCCCTGGTCGTAATCGAGCAGGTAATCGATACCCGTCACGTTCATAAAATCGGGACGAATGGTATACGGAAAATACGTAATACCGTTCTGGTGTTCCCGTTGCTCATTCCCCGTCACACGCGGATAACAGTAGGCTACTTTCTGATCAGCGTTACCGTATAATTGAGCCAGTCCATTAGCAAGCCAGCTTTTCCCCTGTTTTGAACGAATGCTAAACAGCGTGATAATTGGGGGATAAGGTTTGACGCCGTTCTGAGAGGCTTCAATATTAATAGCATTGAAAAGCTGCTCAAACATACTCCGCGATGCCCGCGTTGTTCTTGAGTAAATAAGTGGATTTTTTACCGTTGGAAATAAAGCGGCAACAGGTATGCCAACGAGGATTTCGGCTTGTTCAGGCGACTGAATCCGCTTATCCAGCATAAAACGCAAAGCGGTGAGCAGCAGGGCAATGAACAGGCCGACGCCTATCCCAACGGCTACTAATTGTATGCGTTTAGAGGCTTGAGGTACAAGCGGAAAATCAGGTGCATCCATCACTTCAAGCGTACCACCAATGGCCACATCCTGACGGCGAGTGCGTGACTGATCTACGTTCTGCAGCAGGTCTAGATATTCTTTTTCGACAATGGCTAAATTCCGGTTAAGCTTGCGAAGTTGCGAACCCAACGGCCCATATTCACTGGTTTTAGCCTGATAGTCGTCCATACGCTTCTGATACAGTTCCAATCGGGCACCAGACTCTTCGTATTCCAACGATTTGGTCAGCCTGTCATTGGCCATTGTTTGAGTAGGAATTGCATCGTTTGAGTTGGCAGCGGCATCGTATTTCTGCGCACTGATTTTCAATTCTTCCTGCGCCTGAGCCACGCTCACCTGCAACTGACTAATTACATTTTTAGGCTGTCCATATGCCCGGGCATTCGCCAGTTTATTCTCAATATCCGTTAGTTTCTTCTGCCTGTCGTTCAGGTCATTGTTGGCCGAACGAACGCTGCCTTGCTGACCCATACGCCGATTAAGCGCATCTAAAGAAGCTTTAGCGGCATTCTTGCGCATCAGCTCCTGATTGTACTCATTATTCAAAGCCTCGCGGGATGAAGCAACATTGCGGGCTTCTTCATCATAGTCCAGTAACTGGTGTTTTGCACTAAACGCCCGCAGGCTGGCTTCGGCCTGTGCCAGTTTCTCTTTAGCTTTCTGTAATTTGGCTTCGTAATACCCAATTACCGAATTGGTTTCTGACGTCTTGAGAATTGCGTAGCGTTTATTCAGAATATCAATGGCATAACTAAGCGTTCGCTGAGACACTGCCGGGTCGTCAGACTCATATTCCATCAGCAACACATCGTTGGTATTCTTCCGGGCCGTCGCTTTCAGGTTCTCGCCCAGATGTAGAACGGAATAATAGGAGTCCGATTTCAATAGCAGGGTTTTCACAGGATTGTCGACCTGTGACTTGGCCAGACTGTCGATGGTCCGATGCAATTGAATCGAATCACCCGCAATAAAAAACAAGTCTTCCCAACCGGGAGAAATAGCCCTATGTAGTTCCTGAAAACCAGCATTTGCTAACATAAGCGTGTCTGGCTGCCGAAGTCGAAGATGGTCACTCAATAGGCTTATTCCAATCTGGAGCAGCGTTTCCCTTGAATTGAGGGTCGTCAGAATATTGTCAAAGGCGCTGGCCGATCGGTCCGTAAAGGCATTCTGCTTATCGGAAAGGAGGGAATAACGTGAAACTAAACCCGTATAAAGGCTGGCCTGCGACTTATAGACTTTAGGCTCATTCCGAGTCATGTAAAACGCCATACCAGCCGTTACACAGGGAATAAAAATGAACCAGAATATATGCTGTTTCAGTAAGCGCAAAAAGACATCGATTGACATACGTTTCGTTTAGTTACGTTTCAGCCGCTGAATAGGCATACCCACCAACGCTTCAAAATAATGGACATTCTTCAGAAAATCACCTTTTGACTGCTCCGACGACGTCTTTGCCTGTACGTACCGACTTGTGACAATAGCCATAGCATCCGATGTTGTCCGTCCCTTCTGAATTTCAATTTCAGAAACCCGAAGAGCCGTTAAAGAAGCTTGCTCATCAATCAACCGAACTTTCAGCACTTGCTGGGTCGTAATCATATCCTGATAAATACCAATCAGATCACGTTTCAATTCCAGTTCAATGATTTCTTTCTGAATAACCGACGCCCGATAATTTGAATAAGCCTGACGCACTTGATGTTTACGACCAAATAGCTCATAAAGCGGTAACCGAACATCAACACCAACACGATAGCCATTCGCAATTTGCCCGAGGGCATCCCGACCAGTTATTGTTGTTGTTCCTGACGATACGATAGATTGAGTCCCCGTCGAATAGTTCGCAAATCCCGCCACATTTTGCAGAATCTGAACCTTTGCTACCCGGTAGGATGAGTTCAATGAATTGGACACTTCACTCTGATATTTAAGGAGCGGAGAGTGAACCACGGCTACTTTCATCAAGTCATCGAACGGTAGCAACTGAACTGCAACATCCTGATCGATATCCAGATAAAGGGTGTCATCGGCTAATCCGGATGACGAACCGAAAGAAACCATACCTCGCGCTCCTTTAATTTGCCCGAAGCAAACTGAAGTTAAAAACAGTCCTATTAACAGAAGAAGACTAACCTGAAACGTTACGCCTGACGGTACGCCCCAAAAACGAAATTTCATCCTGAACATAACTTATAATGCCGATTATATATACAGCTCATGTCAATTAATAGCGGCTGCTAACAGCTTGTTTATTCGACGGTGAGATGGGCAAATATTATTAAATGGTGGGGTCAACTAAACTCATTCGATTACCTGTTTTATTTATCTGTTCAAGTAATGATTTACTATCTTTTATGACTGTTATATAGTCAAATTGTCACATAGTGAAAACACTTAAGGCGTACTTGTATGGGGTGTATGCATGAATCGCTTAAAGGCTTTACGCATATTTAACACCGCCCGAACAAAACTCATCATTAGTACCGGAATTAGCAATATTTCACGTAATGTAATGAGTTTCCATAAATAAGTCGGTATGGAAATAAGTAAACTTATGCACAAAGTAAGTAACAAAACTAACGGAGCTTGCAATAGAAATGAATCACCAGATAGTACGCCAATAAGTACACAGACAAACAGCAATCCTAAAAGCAAAATTTTAGGCAAAAGAACAGACTGTATTATCTTGAAACCACCCGCCCAACGACCATGTAAAAACTCGGTAATACCGCGCCAAAAGTAAAACTTCAGGAACTGCCATTGAGCGGCTATCCAACGAGTACGCTGGTTTTGAAATACCACCCGATTTGCTACTTTTTCGTCGTAAATAAAGGCCTTTTCTAAATAAGCTATCTTGTGTCCGCTCAGGACTATATTAGTCTCCAGCTCTCGATCATAGCCCCCCATCGTATGCTGTGTAGCCATAGCGGTTTTCATCAGCATAGGGTCAAATGCCATACCCGACCCAATCGTTGCCGACGATAATCCAAC
>JANXVQ010000117.1 GCA_025351545.1 Spirosoma sp. | reverse complement strand
TTGAATAATATCTTTTTCGATACCGGAAAGTCAGAACTCCGGCCCGAATCAGGCCCCGAACTTGATCGATTGGTAACGACCCTGAATGAAGTTCCAAAAATGATTATTGAAGTACGCGGTCATACGGATAACACCGGCTCTAATGAAATAAACGCCAGGCTCTCTCAGGATCGGGCCGACGCCGTTCGTGAATATTTTATCAGCAAAGGCATCGAACCCGACCGCATTGCCAGCAAAGGTTTTGGCGAATCGAAGCCCCTTACCACAAATGATACGGATGAAGGACGCCAGAGAAACCGACGCGTAGAATTTATGATTGTGAAAAAATGAGCTGATGTCTGACATATCTGAGCCTTTACTTTACCCAAAAAACATTAATTATTCGCTAACTCTAAGACCCGGTTTGTGTTACCCCAGTAACTAAAACAACTTATAATTTCACTCATTTAGAAACAAGCGATGCAACTCAGCGCTGGCTGTGAACTTTCATTTTACGCCGAAACGCCAACTCCATTGATTCTTATGCTTCGCCCTCGTTCGGGAGCCGGGCAGTGGATTATCCGGGAAGAATATCAAATTACACCCGCTGTTAATGTCACCGAGTTTACAGATATGTATGGCAATCTTTGCCAGCGAGTTGTGGCTCCGGAGGGGCCATTTTCGATTCACTTTTCAGCCACTGTTCAAACGGCCGATTTAATTGATATGGCCCCCGGTGCGCCTTATACACCTGTTGAGGATTTACCCGACGATGTGTTGCATTATACGCTTCCCAGCCGGTATTGCCAGTCTGATCAGTTGGGTTATTTAGCCGCTCAAATTACGGAAAATACGGAGTCGGGCTACGATCAGGCAGAAGCTATCCGCAAGTGGATCTACGAGACAGTTACATACCAATACGGGACCAGCAATGCCAGTACATCGGCGGTTGATACGGCGGAAAATAGAATTGGTGTCTGCCGGGATTTTACTCATCTTGGCATCTCGCTTTGCCGCGCATTGAATATCCCGGCCCGAATGGTTGTTGGCTATTTATATCAGCTAAAACCAATGGATCTTCATGCCTGGTTTGAGGCTTATGTAGACGGCCGCTGGTTTACGTTTGATGCCACACAGGAAAAACCACGCGGTAATCGAATCACGGTAGCTTACGGGCGTGATGCTGCCGATGTGGCCTTCACAACACAATTTGGATTAATGACGCTCAATACGATGAAAGTATGGGTGGATGATGCCCAGAGCGATCCGGAAGAGAGTGAAAGAAATGCAGACGAGGCTCCAACGCTTTCAAACTCAGTTGGGTCTACTAATTAAACAGCAAACTGATAATGAAAAAACGACTGCTTTTCTGCGCCTTAGTTGGAACAATGACGGCCTGCCAGCGTGACGGTGATATTCAACCCACCGCAGCAACGTTGTCGGGGGAAGTAGTCGGCATTTACCGTACCAATTTCTACCTTGACCCTTCCTGTGTAGCCATTTCGGCTAACCAAATGCCTTATACCGAATTAAAAGTAGTTTCAGATAGTACGGTTACACTGGTTTATACAAAGCTGTATCCAACTAAAACAAGCCGCTTTATTGAACATATCGGTCTAAATCGACAGCCTAACGGCATCCAATTAATCATTGGCGATTCGAGCATTGGCACATTACAGACAGACAGGGTTTTTACCGATAATGGCATGGAAAAACAGGGGAAGCTACTACGGATTAATGTTCAGAATGATTCGCAAAACCTCCTGAATTTCGCAGGTATCAAGCAATAGCCACCAAGTCAGATAAGTCATAAACACAAAAGAGTGATACCATCTGGTATCACTCTTTTGTGTTTATGACTTATCGAGGTTATTAACGAACTGCAAACTCGCCGGAACCAATCCGGAAACCTTCCGAATATAGTTCTACGGTATATTTGCCGGGCTTATAAGGAATACCTCGGGTGTAGAGAAGTTCGACATTTTGACCATTGCTGGTGTAATTCACCGTTTGCTTGGTGGTGTAGACGGTTTCATTGCCATCCACCGTGAACGTTCCTGAACCGTTAGCCATATCTGACACAACGGCTCCCGTTGGATCAAGTACCCGTACAAAAACATCTTTGGGTTCTTCTTTCGTCAGTGGATTATCCAGCAGTGTATAAACCAGTTTGATTTTGTCTAATCGTTTGGCTTTGTACGAATCGTCTTCCTTTACTTTTCCTTTAGCATTAACCGCAAATATCTTCACGTTTTGGGCTTTCAAAGCCGCTGCACGAGTAACCTTTGTACTTAGTTCCTGATTCTGCGATACGACCTGAGTTACAACAGCACCCACCGAATCCCGGAATTGTTGACCCTTCACTTTCAAGCCGCTATTTTCCTCGTCCAGTACCTTAACATTGGTTGCTAAGTTGACGTTTTCGCGCTGTAGGTTAGAAATGAGCGTATCTTTTTCGACCAGAAACGCTTCGTACTGCTTAATCTTGGCATCGTATTTGGCAATCGAAATCCGGTTACCTTTTCGCAGTGAAGCTTTATCTCCCTCCAACTGCACCTTCATTTTTTCTAACTCAGAAACGTCGCCACCTAATTTTTGCACTTCTGCAATCTTAGCGTCCAGCGCTGTCGAAATTGAATCTAATTTAACACGAGTCGTCGAGAGTTCTTCGACGCGCTCAGAAATGGTTACCTCCTGGTTCTCAGATACTTTTTTCTGATCGAAGTAAAGATAACTCGATACGCCAGCTAAGCCCGTCATAATAATGAGAGCAGCTAACAGA
Organism: Spirosoma sp.; assembly: GCA_025351545.1. GTDB lineage: Bacteria > Bacteroidota > Bacteroidia > Cytophagales > Spirosomataceae > Spirosoma. The sequence continues at coordinate 4,394 of JANXVQ010000117.1, read as the reverse complement.
GCACCGTTTGTCCTGGGTTTTTGCGGATTATTTTCCATTGAAAATTTTCAGTTTAACAATTGAACATGCACAGACTTGTAAAAAAAGCCGCTTTCGCGGTTGTGTAGAGGTTGTTACATCTGAGATTTATTAGTGAATGAGAACACAAATTTCAGCTACATATAAAGGAAATTTGAATGTTAATTAGCTAGTACCGAAACGTCGTTGACATCAACCTATTACTGCTTACAACGGATTGCTAATTAAAATGTTTTTAATCTACTAGTTAATTACACCAAATTTACTTGCTGAATATCAATAAAATGCACCACAAAATAAATACTTTTTTCGTAGAAAGCTGCGTAATTCAACTGTATTCGCTAAATTAACGATGCAAAAACAACCCTCACTCATCGATCGTTATCAGTAAAACTTAGTAACGATGCCGGAACTGCCAGAGGTTGAAATCAGACGCCAATATCTTGAAACATCGTCACTCTATCAACCTATCAATCATATTGAGGTCGAAGACAAAAAGCTTTTAACAACCGATTATACCCTATTGCAAAGCAGCTTAATCGGGCGGCAGTTTACCGGTACAAGCCGTGTTGGTAAAAATCTATTTGTTAGAACAGATACACCCGACATAATCGTTCATATGCACTTTGGCATGACCGGCGATCTGGCATATTACCACGCGTCGGTCGACCGGCCACGCTTTGCCAGAATTGTCTTTGAGTTTGCAAATGGTTTTAACCTTGGCTTTCTCTGCCCCCGTAAGTTCGAACGTGTTGGCTTGGTTGATAATATTGATACGTTTTTGAAACGAAAGAAAATCGGCGAAGATGGGCTGGCGATTTCATTAGCCACGCTGACCGAGCAGGTACGTCGAAAAAAGGCGTTTGTCAAACCTGTCTTGCTCGACCAGAGCGTTGTTGCCGGATTGGGTAACTGGATTGTAGACGAGGTTCTGTTTCAGGCCTTTATCCATCCTGAACAGCGGGCCAACACGCTCACCGACGTGCAAATGAACCGGCTTCACGAGGCTATCAAGCTTGTCCTCGAAACCGCTATCCGCAACGAAGCTACCTATCGGGATTTCCCCAATAGCTTTCTGATTCACGTTCGTGAATGGGACGATTCCCCTTACGACGATGTCGGAGCGCATAAATTCTGTCCCCGTTGTGGCACTCGCATAGAGCGATCGGTAGTGGGTGGCCGCACCACGTTTTTTTGCCCCAGGGAACAGCACCCGTAACGCCTTATTCTCAACTTGTTTCATTAATCAGAAGCGGAGTATTTTCAGTGAACTTGTTCATAAGTAGTTTGGTTGTCAAATTACATGTATCTACACGTATTATGACAACGCAACGTACAATTTCTGATATACGCACCGCCACCCCGAATAATGTAGGTGACGGTTTTATTGGTTTAAATGCTTTTCATCCGCAGGGATCACGGCCATTCAATCCGTTTTTACTGTTAGACCATCACGGCCCTATGCAAGTGCAGCCGTCCGAACAACCGAAAGGCGTTGATGAGCATCCGCACCGGGGTTTCGAGACGGTAACGATCGTTTATGAAGGTGCGCTGGAACACCGCGATTCGGCCGGAAATCATGGCAAACTCTTCGCAGGTGATGTGCAATGGATGACGGCGGCATCGGGTATTATCCACGAAGAAAAACACGAACGGGAGTTTTCACGTAAAGGCGGGCAACTCGATTTTGTGCAATTATGGGTTAACCTGGCAGCGAAGGATAAAATGAATCCTCCTCGCTATCAGGATATTGCTTCATCAACAATACCAACGTCGGTGTTACCCGGTGGTGGTCAGTTGCGCGTTATTGCGGGCGAACTAGCGGGCTTACAGGGTCCGGCTAACACATTTAGTCCGATTATAGTCGCCGATTTAACGCTTGTCAGTGGCCAGTCTGAAAGGCTTTCTGCTCCTGCCGATTACTCTCTGATGGTTTATGTTCTGAGTGGATCGGCAATTATAAACGGGGAAAAAATAAAGCGTGGGCAGATTGCTCTTATGAATACGAATGGCGATTCAATTACACTTTCTACGACGGCCGAAGCGAAAGTTTTGATTTTAGCCGGAGAACCTATACGGGAGCCATTGGCGGTGTATGGTCCTTTCGTGATGAATACCCGGGAAGAGCTTATCGAAGCCTTCAGTGATTTTGAGGCTGGCCGAATGGGCGTTTTGAACTAGGCATTTTTGCCTTAGATAGCCTGCAATTGGTCAGGCTGTCTAAGGCAATTTACAAATCCTTAATGTTACCGAACCCAATTACATCCCGGTAAGCCGGATTGTCGCGAAGCTCCGTAGCTCGAATGAGTTTATCGACACCAAATTTCGCTTTCAGGTCGTAGAGCGTTTGCCGAAACTTTCCTTTACGACCTTCATCCCCGAAAATACTTAGAGGCACTACCTCCGCCGGTATGAACCGAAATACGGCTACGCACATACTCCGCAAAAATTCATTCAATACAGGCTCACACTGGTGAGCAATCTGAAACTTTTCCATCCGTTCGCGAATAATTTGATACAATTCAGGCCCGTCCTGTTTGGGTTCCGAAAAACGAGCTTCATAATTATACGTCTTGCCATTCTGGTAACGACAGGAAAATGACATATCCTGACAAAACACGCCCTGGCGCACCATTCGCCGTTCGAGTGTCAGGCAGAGCAACTGCAATAACTCGTCCAGTCGTTCGGGTGTGCTACGCTGTTCCTCCGAGATCGTGCGCATTGCCGACATGCTTTTATTATTAGCATTAGATTCCAGGTCTACTTCGCCCCCGAAATTCAGCCGCAAGTGCCAATGCCAGCCAATAATACTTTTACAGACTGCCCGTAAATATTCCGGCTTCGCATAGCGCAGGCTAAGCGGTGTATATATTCCGCCTGTTTGTAGTCGTTCGGCCATACGATGACCGATACCGGGCAAATCGGTAAGCACCAGAGTTCGTAGCACATCGTCAATTGTATCAGGCGTGATAATTGTTAAGCCATCAGGCTTTTGGATACCTGAAGCCAGTTTAGCCAGAAATACATTCGGGGCAATGCCAATAGAGCAGCGCAGCCAATCGCCCACCTTTTGCCTGATAGCTTGTTTAATGGCTAAACCTGTCTGTTGCATGTCCTTATACACTAACTGATAGTTCGTCAAATCAACAACGGCTTCGTCAATGCTTTTGGGAACTACATCGTCTGAAAATGTACGGAGCACATCAATAATCTTAACGTGGTATTCACGATAGCGGTCGGGATGAGTCTGGATGGGTACTAAATCCGGACACAATACGATAGCCTGATCTAAGCGCATTCCCGTTTTTACGCCCCGCAACTTAGCTTCTACCGAAGGCGCAATTATGCAACCGTTTCGACCTGTATATACGCACACACCAACCGGGCGACCTCGCAACCAGTAATTATCCTGTTGTTCGCAGGAAGCAAAGAAACTGTTCATATCCACAAATAGAACCGTTGGAAGTACGTTAGAAGAAAGTCGATTGCGGTTCATTGATTTTTGGGGAATAAAGTAGCTTTTGACGCAGGTATTCGTCTATATTTTTACTATGTTTGCTGTAATACAAGCGCAATATATTTTACTTGTATTATATTCACTAACATCCATACGGCAATGGCCAAAATTTATTTAAAATAAACGGTAACCTCGTGACTATTCAAGACCGATTAAAGCAGGTTTTCGACGCCTTGGGCATAACTATTTATCAGATTGCCAAGGAGTTGGGCGAAAATCCATCGAAATTTTACAACATTCTGAATGGACGGGCCAAACCCTCATACGATACGATTATGAGTTTGCTGGCCTGCTATCCTCAAATCAGCGCCGACTACCTGATTCGGGGCACAATGCCTGTGCTGAATTCGCCCCAGGCCAACGCCCGGATTATGACTTCAGACGATGACACGATCGAGGTGCCGTTCGTACCAGTTAAATTCTACGCCACTTTTGTCGAGAGTTTTAGCGACGGTATCAGATCGACCGATGTAGAGTCATTCCGGGTACGGAAACCCATTGTGAAAGGCCAAAAGAACGCCGTTGTGCTCGAGATTTCAGGCAGTAGTATGACCCCGCAGTTAACACATGGTGCTAAAGTATTAGCCATACCTGTGAACGAAAACAACTGGGAATACCAGTCTGGGGGAGTTTATGCCGTTATGTATCGGGATTATTTCGTTGTCAAGCGTATTCGCGATAATGAGCTCTTAACCCGCAAATATCTTACCCTTCATTCCGACAATCCCAATGGCGGTAATGTAACAGTGCCCTTGCAGGATATACGCGGCCTTTGGAAAATCGTGGCTATCGTAGAAGCTCCAGTCGAGTAGAACAGTTGCAGTATCAATCAAAACAGTCGGGGGCTTATTCGTTGAAT
>JANXVQ010000116.1 GCA_025351545.1 Spirosoma sp. | reverse complement strand
CCCCGAATAACGGGAGCTTTGCGCTCACCCCACGCCAGCAACAACACACGCCGGGCGCTCAAAATACTCGAAACGCCCATTGTGATCGCCTTGCGGGGAGTTTTTGGCAATCCACCAAAATCTACCGAAGCCGCTGCCCGCGTAGAATTGTCGAGCATCATCAGGCGGGTATGCGAGTTAATGAGCGAACCCGGTTCGTTGAACCCAATATGACCATTACCGCCAATACCCAGCAATTGAAAATCCAGCCCACCGGCCGCTTCGATCTCGGCTTCGTATTGCTTCGTAAACGCGCTAATTTTATCTATCTGGGCCGTTCCGTCCGGCAAATGATAATTGCCGGCAGGAATGTCAACATGGTCGAACAATTGTTCGCGCATAAACCGCCAGTAACTCTGCAGCGAATCAGGCTCCATTGGGTAATATTCGTCCAGGTTGAACGAAACGACGTTATGGAAACTCAAACCTTCTTCACGGTGCATCCGAATCAGCTCGGCATAGACTGTTTTTGGCGATGAACCGGTTGCCAGACCCAGCACGCAGAGTTTACTTTCGCTTTGTTTCTGGCGAATCAGATTAGCAATTTCCTGAGCCACCGCCCGCGACGCGTCTTTAGCATCGGCGTAGATGTGGGTTGGGATTTTTTCGTAGGTAATGGCCGACTGGATAGGGCCACCAGTGAGTGATGAGCCCGGAATCTTCCCGTCCGGGCTATCGAGTAAAGAAGACTCCGTAATCATGATGCGCTGTGCGGAGAAAATGATGAGACGCCACAAAGGTCGAAAAAATCAGGGAGTTTTCAGGTAATTTATACTGCGCTGGCTAATATTTATAAATTTTTTTATTAACTAAACCACAACTAAAGTAATCATTATTGAGTTATATGATTACAATTTGTGCCTTTTGAGTACCCAATGTAGTAAAATTTGGACACGTAAACTTAAATGAGTTGTCGTTTGCTAAAGTCGGCGTTCCTTAATACTCAGCAGACTAATGAGCGCACTGGAGGTTTAATTGCTTTGCCGTGCTGCCCCCACGTTACAGTAAGAAAACCTATTTAATAGAGATAAACACTAATAAATTTACCCACACAACACTTTGATAAATAATATATTATTTTTTTTGTCATTTTTTAAGTATAACTACTCAACTATTCGCACTTTTGATGAAGTAAATAGGTAGTTACTTGATGCATAAAAATCAATTCATTAGCCAAGTCCGTCCACGACTTCCTCATTACTTGATTTACGGGCCTATCATTAGTATTGATTTTGACGGCCTATCTACCTTGCTACTAACCTAGTAGACCATTTAGCAGCGCTTAACAGAGTGGACTTCAACAACCCGTTAAACGATCGGGATTACCTTCATCGGTTCAACATACATTCACCAATATTGACGCTTTTTATATGATAAATTTTACCCTTCGCTTTCTTGGAGTAATCTTCTTAATGGGGCAAACGTTATTTACTTACGGGCAGTATCCTTGTGGTACAAAACCCTTGTCTGATATACAACGGCTCTCAATCCTTAAGATGCGCCGTCAGTATGAACAGGCCCGATTGGGAGCTGACACCACAAAAAAAACCACCGATTCGCTCAAGGCCAAAACTCTTGATGACGGCGTAACTTACTTTCCCATTCGGGCGCATATTGCCCGGAAAAACAAAAAAGGGGGTTTTTCTATCGGCGAGTTAAATAACTCGATTGCCGTTACAAATCGTCATTTTCGAGTAGCTGGAAAAGGAATTCAGTTTTATCTGGCAGGTACTGATTTCGACTTCGTGGACGATTCAACGTTCTACGACTATTCTTCGTCAAAAAAAGATTCGCTCGGACGAACACAGGAAAAACTTATTACAGGCCGGTATGGCATTCGGAATGCCATAAATATTTATTTCCTAAACTCAATAAAAGCGGATGGCTCTGAGGCAGGAGGCTATGCTTATTTTCCGGATACGACTTACGCGACAAATCACGTTTTTATGGCGTCGAGACAGAGTAACGACAACTTAACGTTACCCCACGAACTGGGTCATTATTTTCAATTAGCCCATACGTTCGATAGTAGCGCCGATCCCGACACGGCCGACAGGGAATTGGTTACACGCCTGAAAATCGAAAAAGGCAAACGGCTATTAGCTAACTGCGAAACCAAAGGCGACCTTCTCTGCGACACGCCAGCCGACCCATACGACCGCGTTAAAGCTATATTTAGCGGATGTGCATATAACCTGCCTGCGTCTAAAATGGCCGATGCCAATGGAGACGCCTTCGATCCGCAGATGAATAATATCATGGCTTATTTTCAGTGTGGTGCATTCATGTTTACGGGCGGACAATTAAACGTGATGGGCGGATTAGCGTTGCAGAAACGCTTAAATCCAGATAACAAATACACAGTCAATGGCCCTGCGGCCTGGCAACCAACTGTTGTAAAAACACCTTTGCTTCGTAAGGTGAAACTAGCAAATCCGGGGGGTGTACTTATTGCGTGGGCCGATAGCTCAACGAATGAAACGGGTTTTCTAATCGAGCGTGCGACAACGAAAAATGGTCCATTTCTGGGCATTGGGGGCGTTCAACCCAACGACACACTATTTACAGATCGCAACATTGTAGCTAGTCAGACCTATTTTTATCGCGTAAAACCCTCTAATACAACAACTGCGGCTTACACCAAAATTGACTCGATCAAGATTGATTCGATTCAGATTTGTGCGCCCCTCTACGCCGTTGGCTGCTCGGAAGGCGATGGTATCAATACGTTCATATTGAAAGCTGAAACGATTTTAAACAATCAAAAAACAGGCTGTGGAACAGGCGGGTTCCGCGATTACTCAACGCTAACAGCCACTGTACTATCGGGGCGTAAATATCCCTTTCTTGTAAGTGTCATGCAAGATACCACAGGTTTCTATCCGCAGTCGGTTTCGATTTGGATTGATGCCAATCGCGATGGATTATTTGCCGGCAGTGTTGTAAACCCCGATAGTTCGGAGATGCTTTTTCAAGGCAAAATGGCTCGTGGGTTCGATTCCTTAATAGACACTATTGCCATTCCGAAGGGACTCAAGCCCGGCTCCTACCGGATACGTGTCCGTACCCAGAGAGCCACTTTTGGCTTGGTCTTTAGCCCCTGCAATACCTATAAATATGGCGAAGCTGAAGACTATACGCTTGTGGTGCCAAACATACCGGCGCGTCTGTCGGCAGAAATCATTGCTGAAAACATACCGACTGAAGTATATCCAAACCCCTCCGACGGTCAGAAATTGTTCGTACGCGTACCGACCGACGCAAAGCAGACAGTTATTACCTTACACACACTAACGGGGCAGCCTATCTCTTTCCAGCAGCAACCCATTGATGCCAATCTACTGTCTGTCCGGCCGAATCAAAAACTGCAGACGGGTATGTATATTCTCAAGGCCCACTCGGCCAATAAAGTGTACACGCACAAAATAATAGTCACGGAATAACCAGTAAGTCGAGATCCACAGGCAGCCGTACATTGGCTCTGTCTGTGGATCTCGACTTTTTTATAACCTTGCCAACCGATCGGCTATAGTTGCCGTTTCTAATGAGTGCAGACCATTTTGTTCGGTAATAATGCGGTGTGTTCCAGGGTAATGAATGGCATTGACCTGATCGCGAAACATCAAACGAAGCAGTTCGCCATACAGGTGCTGTTTTTCATCGCCAAACCCAAAACGAAGTTCAATTTGCTGATACGCATCGAACTCTTTATGACGGCCGCGAAGAGGCCGATCTTTACTACTGATATTGGCCGTGACGTTGAGTTGCGCACTCGGAAACAGGTCCATCAACGCGCGGGTTGTTTCCTCATCGGCCACACAACGCAGTATCATCCGGGTTGGCACCCACTCGAAAAGAGTAATATCTCCCCGCTCAAACACCAGCCGCATCTCCTGACGATCCATCCGCCCGGTTTGCGTGAAGCCGTGATAAAAATTGACCAGCTTTTTTCCGGTTATGTCATCACCATATTCGACAGTGGCCTGCACCTGATCTTCTATCCATCCCGGCGCCTGGCTGCTTGACGAATCCATGCTGGGGCGCTTAATTACCTGCGCGGCCTTCACGGTCCCATTACCGAACCAGCCATCAAACATATCGAAGAAGTGAACGGCATGTTCAATGAAAATACCACCCGATTTGGTACGGTCCCAGAACCAGTGTTCGGGAGAAAGGCCCTCGTCACCCGCGTAATTTTCGAAATATCCGTGCAGAAAATCGCCAAGCAACTTCTTGTCGATCAGGTGTTTGACACGGGCAAACATTGGGTTGTAGCGTTGCATCAGGTTTGTGACCATCAGCAATCCTTTTTGCTTTGCCAGTGCCAGCATTTCTGCACCCTGCTCGGGGTTCATCGCCAACGGCTTTTCACAAATGACATGCTTTCCGGCATTCAGCGCCAGCATAGACTGCTCGTAATGTAGGAACGGGGGCGTGGCAATGTATATGACATCCACATCGGGATGGTTGACTAATTCCTCAATACTGCCCAACTGTTCAGCACCAAATCGCTTGGCCGTTCTAGTGGCTTCTTCCCGTTTCGACCCAGCAATGGCGACTAGTTTTGTATTTGGGGTCTGTAAAAATTGCTGAACAGCGAACAGCCCAAACCCCCCCATACCAATAACGCCAATACCAACTTTGCTGTCTTTCGATGCAGTTGTTTCCATAGTTACAGTGTGTTGTATACTAAAGAACAACTGTTGAATTAGGGTTAAGGTTATAGAAACCTTTTTCCGAAGCTGTTAACAAGGTTGAACTAGTATAGAGGTCGCGTCCAGTAAATCATCGGTTTAGCGGACGCGATAGTTTCGTTTCGATCAGGCCAAACGAACTCACTTTGCAGACTTTTATCGCGTTGATAACCGCGCTTTGTCCAAAATCCATCGAGGGGTTGATAATCGACAGGGCGAAGTGGATGATCGACAGGGCGTTGCACTGCACAGAAGCAAGCCATTGTGTACTGGCCAAACTGGCGGGCATGGGCTTCGCGCTCATTAAAGAATCGATGCCCCAGGCCCAAACCACGATAGGCGGGCAACAGAATGCTCTCACCAAAATAGACGATTGAATCGAGATCATAGCCTGCTGTTATGAAAGGTAGCTGCACCTCGGCAGTTTCGTCACGCAGAGGTAAAGCGGTTGTTGCACCAACCAGTTGAGCACCATCATAAACGGCAAATAACAGCGAGCGATCAGAGTGGGCGTACGTTTCCAGGTAGCTTTTCTCGTAAGCAACCAACCCTTCATACAAATAAGGAAAGTCGTAAAAAACTGCTATACGTAATGCGGCCAAGTCGTCGAACACAGTCCGAAATGCAGAGCCCGTCAACCGGAGGAAAGTCAGGGATGAATAGTCTATGGCCAACGAAATATTAGTTATTACCCAGGATAATCGACTCCCAGAGCGGCAAATTATAATAGGTAGTTATCCGGGTAATTTTTCCATCTGCAACGTCGAGAAACGAACCGGCAGACAGCACATAGGTTTGGCCGGTAGCGGGTGGCAAATCGCCGTCGGTTTTTTTATAAACTCCGTTCACAACGAACTCACAGGCAACGCGTGTATTGGTTGGATCGGTCATAATAATCATGTCGGTCAGGGTTTCGTCGTAGCAGTCGTCCATGTGTTGAAGAAACTGCCTGAATATGTCTTTCCCAATACGGGAGGCACCCTGATTACTGTCGTGGCGAACATCCGGGTGGAGCAAGCTGAGCATACCTGCCCAATCTTTGCGGTTAAAAGCGTCGTAATAGCTGGAAACAATATTGAGAGACGTCATGAAAAGCGTTTTTGGTATGAAGTTGGATAACAAAGATAAGGGACGAAAAAGCTAAGAAACCGTCTAAAAGCCCCTAAACGAAAATCAAATTCCCGCTAATTAATGCCTTCTGGTAATTCGTCTGGTCAAATTGATACAGGTATGGCGATTTATGTGCTCCACCCGTTCGGCGTTCGTTTAAGCGGGTCAGGATGCTTAAGCCGATTATTTTCTTGTGAAAGTTGCGGGCATCCAGCGCCCGGCCCAGTACGGTCTCATACAGTCGTTGTAGTTCGGGAATCGTAAATTTCTCGGGCATCAGGTTTAAACCGATTGGTTGCCAGTTGAGTTGCAGACGCAGTGTTTGCAGAGCAACAGCGATAATCTGGCGGTGATCGTAGAGTAGAGACGGAAGCTCGCTCACCTCCCGCCAAACACATTCATCGGACAGAAAATCGGCGGTGGGCGTCACTTTCGTATAATCCACCAAGGCATAGTAGCCCATAGAAATTGTGCGGTCGGGCCAGTTTCCGCCAAAGGGCATAGGCATTTTCTGCCTTCGCCAGGTATCATCGCGATCGTACCGAACAGCCTCACCAAACAGTTGAAACTGTTGCAGAAACAGTTGGTTAAGGCCCGTTCGCTCGTGAAGTACCCGCCCGGCTGCGGCATTTACCGACTCCTTTTTATAAATAAATCCGCCGGGTAAACACCATTCATTTGTGTCTTTCCAGCGTAGCAGCAAAACCTTTAGCCGGGTGTCGTGAAAACCAAAAATAACGCAGTCAAGCGATAGGCCCGGCACACACTCCTCGCCTACAGTTCGGTAATACGCGATTAATTGGTCGGGGTAATTCATGCAGAAATATAGATTTTCTATACGTCATTCTATAAGCTGATTGTAAATTCGTATCTTTCCTGATACAATGAAACGCTGATTTTTATGATAAATATGATTCGATTCTAACTAAAAAGTATAAAATCATAAGTACGCTTAACCGCATCGGCGGCCCGGCATCATAAAAATCAGCGTTCTATTATCCACTAGAACACATATTCAATCATTATCCGTAATTGGCTATGGCATCTTTGAAATTGACGATTAACAATCAGGCACATACCGTGGATGTAGACCCTGATATGCCGCTGTTGTGGGCTATCCGCGATGTGGTTGGCCTGACGGGCACTAAATTTGGCTGCGGTATTGCCCAATGCGGAGCCTGCACTGTCCATCTGGATGGTAATCCTACCCGCTCATGTAGCGTTCCCGTCTCGGCAGTGGTTGGTCAGAAAATAACAACCATCGAAGGACTTTCTAAAAACGCCGATCACCCTGTGCAAAAAGCCTGGGTGGAGCATCAGGTGCCGCAGTGCGGTTACTGCCAATCCGGGCAAATCATGTCGGCGGTGGCCCTTCTGAAACAAACACCCAAGCCTACCGACAACGATATTGATACGGCCATGCAGGGAAATATCTGCCGCTGTGGTACGTATGGCCGCATTCGTCAGGCCATTCACACGGCGTCGGCAGAAATGGCATCCAGCCCTAAAATGCCCAAAACAACTCCTAAAATCGGTAAGCGATGAGCATAAACCCCACTCCTACTGGAAACGAAACCGGCACGAGCCGTCGAAATTTCCTAAAAGCTGCGGGCCTGACCGGTACGGCCTTTGCGCTTGGCTTTTCGTCGACCGATAGTCTCGCCAGCCCAATACTAAATCTTAGTGGCCATCCTGGATTGGGTCATCCTGAATTGGCCCGGCCTGGATTGGCTCTCCCTGAGTCGGTTGAGCTCACGCCTTACATACTCATCGAGAAATCGGGACGGATTACCATCATGAATCCCCGCCCCGAAATTGGGCAGGGAACTTATCAATCTGTTCCGGCGCTGATTGCCGAGGAACTGGAAGTGCCGTTAGATAAAGTCGTTATCCGTCAAACCGGGGGCGAAAGCAAATATGGTGGTATGTGGTCGCAGGCGGTGGGCGGCAGCGGCTCCATTCGGGGTGGTTACACGCAGATGCGAAAAGTAGGTGCGTCGGCCCGTGAGATGCTTATCAAAGCGGCCAGTAATCAGTGGAACGTTCCGGTTGAAGAATGTTTTGCCGAAAACGCCACGATTGTTCATAAACCCACCGGCCGGAAACTAGCCTATGGTCTGTTAGCTGAACCAGCCGCCAAACTACCCGTTCCGAAGGACCCGAAACTGAAAGACCCGAAACAGTTTACAATGCTGGGCAAATCGATGTCCCGGCTGGATATCCCGATGAAAGTATCGGGACAAGCGACGTTTGGCATTGATGCAAAAGTTCCGGGAATGGTTTATGCATCCATCGAACGGTGCCCGGTATTCGGAAGCAAGCTGGTCAGTTTCGACGCGGCTCAGTCACTGAAAGTTAAAGGCGTTCGGCAAGCGGTAAAAGTGGAGCGTGTCATTGGCAAAAACCATTACGATGGTGTCGCTATTATCGCCGACAATTACTGGGCTGCCTTACAAGGCCGGAAAGCGCTCAAGGTGAAATGGGATCATCAGGGCCATGACACATTCAATTCTGTTGATTTCGAGAAAAATTTACGCGAATTAGCTAAAACGGATGGCGTAGTAGGGCACAATACCGGCGATTTTGACAAAACGTTTGCCAATGCACCAAACCAGCTTGAAGCGCTTTACGAAACACCTATCGTGAGCCATTCAACAATGGAGCCGATGAATGCGCTGGCGCATTACAAGCCGGGCGCATCCACGCCGGGCGATAAAATTGAGATTTGGGTTTCTTCGCAGGGTGGCGATCTGGTTAGAGATGAGGTAGCGAAAGTGCTCAAAGTACCAGCCGATAATATAACCGTACACATTTTGTTCAACGGGGGCGGTTTCGGTCGGCGATTGACGCAGGATTTTGCTACCGAAGCAACGTTGCTCTCAAAAGCCATTGGCAAACCCGTTAAAGTGGTCTGGACTCGTGAAGATGATACGACACTCGGTCCGTTTCGACCAATGACATTCTCCGCCATGCGCGGGGCATTGTCTGCGGATGGCAAAGCGATAGCCCTTCAGCACAAGGTCATTTCGCCGTCTATCGACGCGACGATGAACCAGACATACGACAAGACAAAGCCCGACAGCACTATGCTCGAAGCCACCAACGAGCAGAAATATGAAATTCCGAACTTAAATACCCGCTATGTCCATGCCGATATTCACATTCCGCTTACATACTGGCGGTCGGTGACGAGTTCGACGCTGGCGTTCTCCCACGAATGCTTTATCGACGAAATGGCGCATAAAGCGGGACAGGATCCACTAGCGTTTCGGCTGTCGATGATGACGAAAGACAGTGATGCAAAACGGGTACTTCTGAAATTAAAAGAGGTTTCTGGTTGGGATAAACCGCTTCCTGCGGGTAAAGGACGCGGTGTTGCCCAGTGGGAATTTTTTGCGGGACTGGCCGGGCAAGTGGTGGAAGTGTCAAAAGATAAAGCTGGTGGCGTAAAGGTCGATAAGGTTTATTGCGTTATTGACCTTGGCACCGTTGTTAATCCCGATACGGTGAAAGCGCAGGTAGAAGGCGCCATTGTGATGGCCCTGACAGCCGCCACCAAAGACGGAATCACGTTTGAGAACGGTCAGGCTGTTCAGAAAAATTTTGATACGAACCACATGCTGCGTATCAACGAGATGCCGGAAATCGAAGTCCACATTCTTGCCGAAGGCGGACCAGTAATCAAGGGTGTTGGTGAGCCGGGTCTGCCGCCTTTGGCACCCGCTTTAGCCAACGCGGTTTTTGCCGCCACCGGCAAGCGCATCCGTCGATTACCCTTTAATTTGGAGAAAGTTTAATTCGTTATCAGGGTTTTCCCATACAAACTGACTTGTGTGAGGTCAGAGTGTGCGGTCAGATTCTTGCCGGTGCGGTCAGATTCTTAAATTTGACCAGTGAGGTTTCTCAAAACCTCGTCCTATTTGGTTTTGAGAAACCAGTGCGGTCGGTTAGAAGTAACCGACCGCACTGGTCAGATTTGAGAATCTGACCGCACAAAAATGCTATGACTACGATAGTTTATTGAATTGGTTCATGAAAGAAATCAGTCGCATTGTTGAGGTTTTTGAACAAATTGACTTCTCCCAACGGAAAGCCGCTCTGGCAACCGTGGTTTGGGTCGAAGGATCATCCTATCGTCGCCCCGGTGCCCGTATGCTCATTACCGACGATGGCCGCTGGGAAGGGGCCATTAGTGGTGGTTGTCTGGAAGGTGATGCCTTACGAAAAGCCCGGCAGGTTATGCTCGATGGCCAGCCTATTGTTGTCACATACGATACAATGGACGACGGGGAAAATAGCTTTGGTGTCGGTCTGGGTTGCAATGGTATAATTGATGTATTAATCGAGCCGATCAACCCCAGTAGCGCAGAAAATCCAGTTACGCTGCTAAAAGAATTTACCCAGAAACGCGATGTTCGAGCGTTGGCAACTGTCCTGAAAAGCAACGATTTTACAGGCTTGATTCCCGGCAACCGGTTTATTCTCACCGATCAAACGGCTGAATCCATACCCGGTTGGCTGCATAAGGATATGAGCGACGTATTTGGTACGGGCAAACCTTTGACCAGAACGTATCCAGTTTTATCGGGAAGTGTTGAGGTATTTATTGAACGAATTGACCCTGGTATTGAGCTAATTATCTTTGGTGCGGGCTACGATGTTGTGCCGGTAGCCAAACTGGCCCGTGAACTCGGCTGGCAGGTAACCGTTACCGACGATTGCATAGCTCACCTGTCGCCAAAGCGGTTTCCGGTGGCTACCTGCGTATTGTATGCCGATCGGCAAGCCGTTATCGACCAGCTTACAATTACCAACAGAACAGCCGCCGTACTGATGTCGCACAACTTCAATTACGACCGTGCTGTACTGGAAAAACTCCTCACGACCGATGTGCCCTACATTGGCATGTTAGGGCCACGCAAACGGTTCGATAAGATGAAGGAAGAGTTTTTAAAGGATGGGCTGAATTTCAGTGAGACCTCCCTGAAAAGGGTTCATGCCCCTATTGGGCTGGACTTAGGGGCCGAAACGCCTGATGAAATCGCCTTGTCGATCATGGCTGAAATCAAAGCATTTTTCACGAAGGGAGCGGGCGGATTTTTGAAAGACAAATCCGGTCCAATCCATGAACGACTTTCCGGAAACTCGTCAGATCACCATCGACAAGCAGCTATAATTGATTCGAGCGCTATTGGCCTGGATACGATCTAGGCATGCGGATCGCAACGATTATCCTGGCTGCTGGCGGATCAACCCGATTGGGTGGCGAACCAAAACAACTGATTATTCATAACGGAACGACGCTTATCCGGCAAATTGCCGATGCTGCGTTATCCTTACAAGCGGGGCCGGTAATTGTTGTACTAGGGGCAAATCATGACCTTATTCATGCCGAACTTGCTCATTTACCCGTCTATACACCCGTTAATCCCGATTGGCGTGAGGGCATGGCATCATCCTTGCGAGTCGGCCTGAATACGATAGCCGATGAGCCAGTCGAGGCCTTTCTGATTGTCCTGACCGACCAGCCATATGTTACGGAAGCGCTTCTGCAACAACTGATTACAACTCAGCAACAGACAGGGCGGGGCATTGTGGCTTGCCGCTACGGTGAGGCTGGCCACCTTGGCGTTCCCGCTTTATTCGATATCCGCTATGGATCCGAGTTTATGCTTTTATCAGGTGATATGGGCGCCCGTAAACTCATTCAGCAATATTCGAGCGATTGCGCCGAAATCTCCTTCCCGTTAGCCAGCATTGACCTGGATACTCCGCAGGATGTGGAAGCGTGGAGTAAACAACAGGATATAGAGAGCATGGAGCAGGCTGTTGAACCTAAAGAGTAAAGAATTGTGCTTTTTTGCTACTTGGCACCGTGCTCCGCGCAACGCGCTCTTTGCCTCTCCCCTCATTTTCGTACCTTTGCCGTTAAAATGGCACGACTCTTAGCAATTGACTACGGAATGAAACGCACCGGCATTGCCGTTACGGACTCTTTACAAATCATTGCGTCGGCGCTGGAAACGGTCCCCTCCCATGAATTGCTGAAATATTTGCGAGCCTATGTGGTTCGGGAGCCAGTTGAAGCATTTATTGTTGGTCTTCCGAAGGGTTTAGATGGTGAAGATACCGATAACACGCCCCGTGTCAGGAAGTTCGTCACGCACTTGCAGAACGCTTTGCCCGATATTCCGGTTTATTGGCATGACGAACGCTTTACGTCTGTTATGGCTCTGCAAGCCATGATTGCAGGCGGCAGCACCAAAAAAGACCGGCGTGTAAAGGGTAATATCGACAAAGTAAGTGCGGCTATTATCCTTCAGTCATACATGGAAAGCAATCGTCTGAATCCCGGTTCAGTCAAAAATTAATATGATTCTCCCAATTATTGCCTACGGTGACCCGGTTCTGCGGAAACGGGCCAAAAATATTGAACTCGGTAGCCTCGACATTAAAAAGTTGAGCGAGAATATGTACGAAACGATGTACGCGGCATCGGGTGTTGGGCTCGCAGCTCCACAAATCGGACAGAGCATCCGGATGTTTGTGGTCGATGGCGAACCATTGAACGAAGATGAAGCGGAAGAGGACATCGATAAAACCTTGATCGGTTTTAAGAAAGTGTTCATCAATCCCGAAATCATTGAAGAAGCGGGCGACGACTGGGGCTTTGAAGAAGGGTGCCTGAGCATTCCGGGGATTCGGGGCGAAGTATTCCGACCCGAAATTATCGTGATTCGTTACCTCGATACCGACTGGAACGAACACGAAGAAGAATATGAAGGCATGGCCGCCCGTATTATTCAGCACGAATACGACCACCTCGATGGTAAATTATTCACCGA
>JANXVQ010000104.1 GCA_025351545.1 Spirosoma sp. | reverse complement strand
CTCAGCCTTGAACACCAACTTTACTTGACTGACTTGTTGAGTAAAGGTACGCTCCCGGTCAAAACTATGAAGCGGGCCACCGCTTTGCTTGAACTCGACAAAGGCAAAACATTTGGGGCCGTTGCCCAACTCCTTAACGTTGGCTATCAAACCGTTTCGAACTGGGCCACCAACTACCAGACCCAACACCTGAGCTTGCTGGCTGACAAACCCCGCTCAGGAAGACCCCTCGAAATTGATGGCGCCCAACAAGCTAAACTCACTGCTTTAGCCTGCTCACAAGCCCCTGACGGACGTAGTCAGTGGTCGCTGCGACTACTGGCCGATAAAGCCGTTGAACTGAATTATTGTGAGCATCTGTCGCACAATCAGGCCCGGATCATTCTTAAAAAAACGACCTCTCACCCCACCTCAAACGCCAATGGTGCATAGGCCAACTCAGCACCCAATACCGGGCCCGAATGGAAAACCTGCTTCACCTTTACGCCCAACCCTATGACCCGGCTTACCCCCTGGTCTCCTTTGACGAGCGTCCTTGTTTTCTCATCGGCGAGTTAGTAGAAGGACTGGCCTGCCAACCCGGTAAAGTCGCTAAAGAGCACTATGCCTACTCCAAGCATGGCTCCTGTGTGGTACTGGCAGCGGTCGAACCTTTAAGCGGCCAGCGCTTAGTGCGCGTTTATAGCCAGCGCACTCAGAAGGAGTACACCGAATTTATGCTGGAATTGGCCGCCCTTTACCCAGCCGCCGTCAAAATCCGTCTGGTTCAGGACAATCTTAATACGCATAGTCCCAACTCATTTTATTGTCATTTGTCGGCGGGGGAAGCTTTTAGCTTGACGCACCGATTCGACTGGCACTATACCCCTAAATCAGCTTCCTGGCTCAATAGGGTCGAGTTGGAGTTTTCGGCCTTAGCCCGTCAATGTCTGAACCGGCGCATTCCAAGTCAGACTCAATTAGAACGAGAGGTCTTGGCTTGGGCGGCTGAGCGCAACCAGCGCTCGGTTAAAATCACCTGGCAATTCACCGTTAGTCAAGCTCGAGAGACCTTAAACAGGGGCTACACAAAGGTTAATTCAGTCAATAAAAAATACCAGAAAACTTAAATTACAGTGTAGTAACTATTAGGGTTGTTACCACAACGAAAATACATTATTAAGATGAACAGCAAGCATTTATCATTTTTAAAAGACTATACCTCCTTATTAGGAGCTGTCAAAGGAATAGAGAATTCGGAAATTACTGAAATAGAAACCAGATTTAATATAAACTTACCACCCACATATAAAGAATTTTTGTTGCTGTTTGGTAAAGAGAGTGGCAATCTATTAAGTAGCAATTAAGTACTTGGACAGATTTATTTAAAATTTGGTTTAGCTATTATCTTTGTCGAATGAAGCCCAAACGCTACATTCACTTAGAAGCCCCTGAGGTAATTACCCTTCAGGAAGGCTACCAAAACGTAACCCATCATCAGTTTCGGATGCGTTGCCATTGCCTACTGCTGAGTCACCAACAACAGGATATGGCCGCCCTGGCTGCCATCTTTGGGGTTACCCATGCCACTATCAGCAATTGGTTAACTACCTGGCAGACCAAGGGGATTGCCGGGTTACGCAATCAGGCAGGCCAAGGGCGTAAAGCCATTCTCAAGCAGACCGATTTAGCCCTGGTGAAAGCCAAAGTACAACATAATCCCCAGCATCTCAAAGCGGTGCGGGATGAGTTAAAAGCAGAGTTGAAGCGTGAGTTTTCGGACAAAACGCTCCGGCGATTTTTAAAAAGTTTGGTCGAGCCAGTTGGCGACGCTGGCGAAAGTGTTTGAAAAGCAAACAAGACCCGGTTGACTATGCCGACAAAGCTCAGCGGCTGGCCGAGTTGCACGAACTGGCCCGGCAGGGTCATATCGACTTATTCTTCGGTGATGAAGCCGGGTTTTCCCTGAATCTCAACCCGCCCTATGGCCGCTTCGGCGGTCCGATGGCAGTTCCCTGGGGAACTGATTCGGATTTTGCCCCGGATGGGCAAGCGGCTCAATGTATTGGGCTTTATGAAGGCGTCGGGTGATGAACTGCATACGTTTTGTGGGGAAGGGTCGGTGAAGGCGGATTTTGTGATTGAGTCAATCAATACCTGGCGGAGTGGGTTAACCAAACCGACGGTACTGGTGCTGGACAATGCCCGTATTCATCGTTCGGCGAGTTTAGCAGCTCAACTGACGACTTGGCAGCAGCAGGGCTTATTCATCTTTTTTCTGCCGACTTATAGTCTTCATTTGAATCGGATTGAGCGGTTGTGGCTCAAGGCCAAGCAGCGGTGGCTTAATCCGATTGACTATGAGAGTTTAGCCAGTTTGCGGTGTGCGCTGGAACGAATCTGGAGTCAATTCGGGCAGACGTATCAGATTAATTTTAATTAATTGTGTCCCACTACTTATATGGAATATACTTATTTATTTGAAAATAGAGAGGATGCTATTTATGCTTTGAATTTTGATGACAGGCCCAATCACAAAGAGAAACCGATCCTAAAAGATAGTTACTTCTTTTTTGGGCAATGGCAGGGTTATATATTCTATTTTTTTGACTGTGCTTCTAATCAAGATGACCCTCCTGTTTATGTACTTACTGATGACCTTTTTATAAAAAAATACAAAGATACTTTTAGTGATTTTATTAAAGATGAGGGGGTTAAAACCACTTTTAGATCGCAGATTCAAGTTTGAAGTGCAATTTCCTGTTTTTGAGCGTATTGGATGGGCGTTAGAAAGCCTAGAGTTTTGTGAGGTCGGTGGTTGAGTTGATCTTGAATCCAAGCCATCTTTTCCGATAATGACCTCCTAATTGTTTCGCAGGCATATTGCCAATTAAAAATAAAAATTGGTTATCAGGTAGCATTTTTAGCATATAATTACATAGAATGCCGTCGATCAGGCAGTCTTGAAAATAGCGTTCCTTTTTCGCAACTAAAAGTGCTGTAATTGAATAAACATTTCCATTTTTTAAAGTAATTAAATGGCTTTTAGGAACGCGCGTACAAAAAGGTATTTCATTGATTTTTAGGTATTTAGTCCAATAAATCCCCGATCACTAACGATCAATCCAATTCGTTCTTTACCTATTACTTGTATCAATTTATTTAATAAAGTACAACGATCCTGATAGTTACTATTGCCCGATTTATTATCTAACATCTCCCAATAAAGGGGAATCCCTATTGTTCCATAACGGGCCACAATAATCAAAATATTACACTCATAAGAGCCAAAATTCCATTCTGTCCGATCTATAGATAAGTTCAATTTTCCTCTTGGCAAAAAGAGAACTAAGAGCAGACATACTTGTTGGCAATCAAACTCATATTCTTTAAAAAAAGATTGGATATTCCGTTCAACGGATGTGAGTTTGGCCGTCGATTCAATGTATAAGGCAATTTCCTGAAATTGTACCGCACGGGCGGCCCCGTTTTCTGCTATCAATCATGCTAAGTAAGAAGGAGGAAATGAATTTTTTCCTCGCTAAATTCTTTGCTAATGGGATTTTATGAAGCAGTTTGGTAACCGCACCGGCGGCCCGGTTCGTCGTTGATGTTTTTTTTCATCCTTAAAGGCTGGTTTTGTTACTTGGTCGCTTCAAAGTTCAGCCTTTTTGTTTTTATACCAATTTTCTTCGGGTAGAGTAACCTGTCGTTACAACACGATACTTATATGAGTATAACACAAATGGAGACTCATTGAGTCTCCATTTGTGTTTGTACGGGAATTGAAATTACTGATATTGAATGTACATCGGCTTGGGTGTCAGGGCTAACACCTCCTCTGGTGTCATGATGCGAGAGCCGGGTTTGCGGAAATCGTTATCGTAAAACAGTTTGAAACCCGTGTATTGTACCGGCTCTTTCTGGATGTAAGCTTTGTACGAATCTTTTTTGAGTACCGGCGGTCCCCATCCATCCATGTCCATCACAATCTGGACGTTTGGGTCGAGCTTAATGTTTTTGTAGTTCTTTATCATACCTTGCGTGAAGCGGTGAACTACCAGCACTTTGGGCGGCAGGTTATTTTCTTTGACAACTCGGCTCAGAAACTGAACAGCCTGATTAACATCGGCAGCATCGTAGGAGCCAATTTTAGTGCCCGGTTTAGCACCCGTCACCATCGAAAATTCCGGGTCAATACCCAGGTGAACGAAAGGCAGTTTCAAATACTTTTCCATATATTTCATCTCCGGACCGAGGGGCGCGTGCCCCCGCTGAATGTCGAGAAACACAATGGCCTTGTGTTCATTGCCCCATTTCAGCACCTTTTTAATGGTTTTGTCGGACATGCGCATGCGGTAACCACTGTCTTTGCCGGGTAATCCTTGTGCCGATGTAGCGACTAAGTGCAGGGCGGGCTGAATAGGCGTAGTAGGATCGGCTTTTTGCCAGTTTTTGATCTCTTCATCCAGCCGATGCAGCATTTCTTCTTTCGGATACTTACCCAACGCGCCCATTTTTTTGGAGTGTGGGTTGCCGTAATACGCAAATATGCGGTATTTAGGAAGTAAGGCACCCGCTGGCGCGTAGGTGAGTGAATCGAGGGTGGAATCGCCCGTACTGACCGAGGAGCGGGTTGACGCAGCAGGTTGGGCGGTGGCCGATGGCGTTTTCGCTGAATCGACTGCCGGGGTTTTGACGGATGTCTCGGCAGTGATTTTGCCGGATTTCGACGAATCGTCCTGTTTTGATTGAGTTGAGCAGCCGGTGAGTTGACAAAGTGCCAATAACGAAAGCGCGGCTAAAGAAAAGCGCATACTGAATAAGATAAATTAGGGGTGATTCACAAAAAAAGGGTCACAGAATGTTAACCCTACGGTGCAAGTATAGAATCTTATCCTAACTTTTCAAAGGACTAATTCGCCTAACCCCTGACGGATGATCGAAAAATCGTCGTCGGTAGCGTCAACAATCGTTGAGGCAACGTTGCCGCCATAGCCCCCGTCAATTACGATGTCAACCAGATTTTGAAATTTCTCAAAAATTAATTCCGGATCAGTTGAGTACTCGATAATTTCATCTTCGTCGCGGATGGATGTGGTGATAATCGGGTTGCCCAGTTCATGGACGATCTGACGCGGAATATCATTATCCGGAACCCGAATACCCACCGTTTTCTTGTTGGTATTCAAGAGTTTTGGTACGTGGCCACTGGCGAGAAGGATGAATGTAAATGGCCCTGGCAATACACTTTTCATGAGCTTAAACGCCTGGTTACTCACTCGGGCATAATCGGCAATGTGGCTCAGGTCGTAGCAGATGAACGAAAAATCATTCTTTTCCGGTTTAATGCCTTTGATGCGGGCAACGCGTTCAACTGCACGGGCATTATGAATGTCGCAGCCCATCCCATAAATCGTGTCGGTTGGGTAAATGATAACTGCTCCATTACGCAGCGCTTTAACAATATGCTCAATCCGACGTGGATCAGGGTTATTTGGATAAAGTTTAATGAATTCGGCCGCCATTTTCAATAAGCTGTTTTCAAATAATCAGTAGTAATCAAACTGGTTTGTCAACCTGGTTCACGGCTACTTGTCCAGTATTAACGACAAACGGGTTAAACCAGTTTCGCCGACTGGCGTACCGGATACCACTTGAGATACTGTCGATAGATTTTATTGATGGGTAAATGCAGATGGCTTAGCCCCAGAATGAAGCGGCTTAACATACCCGGTGACTCAATTTGGCGTAGTAATTCACCGAATTGCAGGGCCACATCAAATTGTTCGGCGTAGAACGCCTTCCGGATAAACGTGCGAATACGTTTGGCCAATGCCTGATATTCATTGGCGGTGGCACAGCGATCAAAGGCTTTGTAGCAGACCGTCAGCGTTGATCGAAGCAGGTTGTTATCAGGGAAAATTACCTGCGCTGACATTGAATCGGGACATTGACGTTTCAGGGTCAGTACTTCATCTACGTATGCATAATGATAAAGCCGGGCTGAGCGAACCCAGAAATCAAAATCCTCATAAGCCAGGGTTTCGTCGTAGCCGCCAAGTTCGATCAGAACGTCCCGGCGCATCATCATGGTAGGTGTGCAAATGAAATACGAATCCAGAATAGATTGGAAAACATTACCTGATGGAACTGGCGAGCGGGCATGACCTGCTGCATCGACAGGGTAATGGAAATCAATCTCCCGGCCTGTTGTATCAATGTAGGCCGCGTTAGAGAATACGACTGCGTAGGGGCCGGCCAATTGCTCAAACAGGGCCACCTGTTTGGTAATACGATCCGGCAACAGAACATCATCGGCAGAAAGATCAATTATATACCGGCCTTCGGCTAGTGCCAGCCCCTGATTAAAGGCCCGGTTTAAGCCTAAGTTGACCAGATTGCGGATGAGCCGAACGCCAGGATTCTGCTGAATAAATGCCGTGATGCTCGCCACCGACTCATCAACACTACCATTATCAATTACGATTAGCTCAACATTGGGGTAGTCTTGCTCCACAACCGACCTGAGCGCTTGCTCAACGTAGGCCTGTTGGTTGTAACAAGTACAAACGATACTCACCCAGGGTTTAATCCGATTGAGGTAGGGGCTCATCGGTAGAGGATTGGACTGTCCAGTGACGGAAATCATAAAAAAAGCCAGTGGTATTCCGTGGCTAAACAAAAATCTGATCTAAGAAACCCGGCTATTCATAACGTCAAAGTAAAATCTATTAGTTACCATTTTGCAAGATGTTTTTAGTAAACGGAAAAAATTGTGCTAACTTAAAGATTGGTATCAGAATTGGCACGTTTTTCGCCAATTCTGAATAGAACACATTCTTGGGCGTGCCAAATTCTGGTGCCAACCTGAAATTGTGCCTTTACATTTATGGGTTAGGTTTTGCAAACGTCATCTCAAATCTCCGGGGTGGCGTTTGTTGTTTTTTCGGCAATGCTCGGATTTTCATCTCCTTCGAGATCGTACAGTGCCACATTCATTTCAAAACCAATAATGAGCAACAACGAGATGAGGTTTATCCAGATCATCAGAGCAATCAGTGTGCCAATAGATCCATATACTTTGTTGTACGAACCAAAATTTGAGACGTAGTACGAAAAGCCGAGCGTTGTCAGTACGATTAGCAGCGAAGCCGTAACGGCACCGGGCGTAATAAACGCCCACTTCATATTCACCTCCGGCCCGTAGCGATAAATGACGGAAACTGTTCCAACAAAAACCGCGAATACGATTAAATAGCGGCCAATGGCCAGCATATTAATAAAGATAACATTATTGAGCAAACCAAAATGGAGAAGGTAGTCGCTGATTACGCCCCCAATAATCAACACAATAACGGCCAGAATCAATGCAAAGGCCAATGTAAACGTCAGGCCAATAGCCACGACCCGAACATGAAAAAATCCCCGCCTTTCAGAAGAATGATAGGATGAGTTGAAGGCTTGCATCAAGGCAACCAAACCACTCGTAGCCGAATATAAGGCCAGTAAAAAACCAAATGATAGTATACCGCTCTGTGGCCGGCTGATAATGTCGCGAATTGTTGTGTCTACCGTACTGAAGGTGTCGCCCGGCAACAACTCCTGAAAGAAGCCCATAATTTGCTTCTCAAGATCAGGAATGAAGGTAATGAATGGGATGAGGGTAAAGAAAAAGATTACTGTCGGGAAAACGGCTAGAATGAGGCTATACGATACAGAAGCTGCCCGCTCACTCGTATTATTATCGGCAATCTGAGCAATCATCTTTTTCAAGAACGAATACCAGGTAATTCTGGAATTGAAGGGAT
>JANXVQ010000102.1 GCA_025351545.1 Spirosoma sp. | reverse complement strand
CGTAATTGGTTTGTGTCAGGGTGGAAATAAAGATCTAAAAATGGTGTTTGGTTCCAATTAAAAACTCGCTTTATGGCTCCCGACTCGTCGCGTGCCGACACAAATACTAACCCGCCTTTATAGTACATCGGGCTAAAGTCGGCCTGACGCGAATTGATAGGCAGATCATACAAACGGTACGATGACGAATCCTGATAAAAGCGACTCATATCCATGTATGACACCGTAAAACGACGTCCTCGCAGATCCTGGCCTTGTTTTTCGCCATACTGACTATACATTTTCTGCGAATCGCGGTATTTGCCGTTGGCCGCCAGCGACTGTGCGTAGTATAAATAAACCTCGCTGTCCAAGTCGGTGTATGATTTTATAAGGTCGCCGTAAACGCGCTCGGCATTGCGGGTATCCTGCAATTTTCGATAGCTATAACCTAGTTTGATCATAGCATCTCGGGTTTCGGCAGGGTCCTTCTTTTTGTCGGCCCGCAAGAATTCCTCATACGCCCGCACCGCGCTGACATAACTAAGGTTGTCAAATTGCTTATTAGCCGCCCGTAACCGCGCGCTTTGTGCCTGAACGGTCAGGCTCCAGAAGGCCAGTCCTGCAAGTAGCAAGACACGTACAATTCGGTTCATGGATATTAATAGTTAAATGCTTTTTGGGCTTGTCCAAAACCTATCAAATAGAATGCCAACTTTTAAAAACCCTTTGTCTGTTACAGTAAAACGCTAGAGTATGTGCCGTTAATACCCTTAAAAATACAATTTACCTGACTCTTGTACTGAAACAAGACGTACAATTCGCCTGGTCTCGCCAGTCACACGAAAGCTATGAGCAATCCGACGGCCAATGACCCAGGCAATCTGGTTGCCCGATAATAGTACCGTTGTCTGTTCACGTTCCGAGCGACTTAGTTTTAAATCGTTTAATAAATCACTGACTAATTTATGCCCATTCAGCCCCAACGGGCGAAAGCGGTCACCCTGTTGCCAAGGCCGAATAGTTAGTGGAAAAACCAATCGATCTGCGTCCAGACAAGCAATGTGCGCATTTGCTGGTAAGCTAAAATCGGCTGGCTTGTCGAATAAATCAATGGTCAGGGCCAATTGACCCGCTATATCTATTGGCGCATCAGGCCAATTGGTCAATATAATTTCGAATTTGGTTTGTGTTGATAAGGCCTCGAGAAATAAACCAGCCCGTTCGTGAGTAAGCCGGTGCGTGGCCGACAGAAATATATGTCCAACTTCTTTCGTCAGGGATTCTGTTATCTGTTTGGCTTGATCGGCTGTAAAACCCGCTGGTTTTAGCCATTCCATCAGTCGAAAGGCCAGTTCGGGTAAGGCGAGTAATTTGGTTGTTGGCAGTAATGTGCCCGCTTCGAGCGGCTCGGCAACGACCTGCCAGGAACGGTCAAGTTCAGCCCGCATTAATACTTCTGAGGCTCGTAATCGCTCAACTGTATGAGGCAATGTTCGCCACAATCCCGGATTTAGGTCATTCAGCACCGGCACAACATGGTGGCGTATTCGGTTGCGGGCATATTTATCGTCGATGTTAGAACTATCCTCCCGGTAAAGCAGACTTTTTTCTACTGCATATGCTGCTATCTGGTCGCGGGTGGCAAACAAGAGGGGCCGAACAATATTGTTTTGCCGCGCCAAAATACCATGTAAGCCTGCCAAGCCCGTACCACGTGTTAAGTTGAACAGCAACGTTTCGAACACATCGTTTTTATGGTGAGCCGTTGCCACGCAGGCATACGAATTTTCCGGAAGCAGTTGGGCAAACCAATCATATCGAAGGTCGCGAGCAGCCATTTGAATAGAAATACCCCGCTCGCTGGCAACGGCTGCCGTATTAAAATGGATCTGGTGGAACGGAACCCCATACTCATCCGCCTTGTTTTTAACGAAAACAGCATCGGCATCGGACTCGGCTCCACGCAAACCAAAGTTAACATGAGCAATAGCAAACGGTTGACCGGATCGGTGAAATAGCTCCGCCATCACAACCGAATCGACTCCGCCACTAACGGCCAGCAGTATTTGGTCAGTTGATTTGAACAGTCGATTGTCGTTAATAAATCCTAAAAATTCTACATCAACCATTTGGAGTCGGCCCTAAGCCGTAGTTTTGTCACTATGATTGGTCTGTGTGCCCGTTTTCTTGTCACTTTCGTTCTGCTTGGTTCACTGATCGTGTCGGCCGATTCGCTGGCGCAGGTTGGGTCGCCGTCGTCTGGTCGCCCGCCGGGTGCTCCAGTCGAAAAAGTTGAGTTATTGCCAGGTTCCGACAGTTTGGTTGGCATGAACGTTCCGGGTCAGGTTGTTCGGAAAATATACAACAACGTCCGGTTTCGGCAAAAAGG
>JANXVQ010000047.1 GCA_025351545.1 Spirosoma sp. | reverse complement strand
CAAAAGCTTCGTGAAATTAGCCGCTAAAAATTGGTTCAGGCACTACAAAGTCAATATCTCGAAACTAAACGATATCGAAATCTACCAAAGTGTCAAGGTCACGTTAGCCCGCAATTTCAGGACTCCCTGGCAGTACAGACTCGAAACCGGAGAATACATTTATTAACCCTTCCAGCGCTTGATCATGCCTGCCGACTACTATGATTTGCCGCCCTCGTTTGGGGCACTGACAAAACGACAGCCGCTCGACAAATTGCCCCTCGACGAATCGGTGGCGCAGACCATTGCCCTCTATTTGGCCACTCGCCCGAGCGAATACCACTATGACCCAACCTATGGCTGCATTATTCATAATTACGAGTTTCAGGAGTTGAATGAAACGCCCAGCAAAGATCAACTTAAACGTTCCATCGAAGACTACCTGCGCAAATTCGATAAGCGAATTGAGCCGGAACGGGTGACTATTGAGGTGACCGATGTAGAAGAAAAAATAGATGGCCGGAACCCGCGTATCTGCCGCTACGTGCAGATCATCGTTCGTTGCCGACTAACCCAAACGCGCGAGATGCTGCCCGAAATGAAATTCCGGGTAGTGCGCTATTCATAAACCCATACCTATGACTCCGCAACGCCAACGATCCCGCGAGGCCATTCGCAGCGAGATGATTCGGGAAGTAGCTCACCTCTGGAACTACGACGAGTCGGAGATGGCCGTCGAAAGTTTCGACCCACTGGTGGGGCTCCTTTTGGGTGCTTTTGCCACTGGTATTGAAGGGCTGCACCATGAATTGCAGAACTCGCGCAGCCGTATTGTGCAGCGGCTGGCCCAACTGCTTACACCCAGCGTAATGACGGGTCCCCAACCGGCTCATGCCGTGATGCGGACCCACGTTATCGACCCCTCATTTGAGGTACTTCCCACGCATCCATTTTCGTGCAATGTGGGCGGCAAAGAAATTCATTTCTCAGCCGCCGGTTCATTCCATCTTCTCAACGCCAAATTAAAAACCGCTGTCGTTCAGAACAAGATTAAAGAATACGGCCCATCGACGAAAGAGTCGTTTATGAACCAGATTCTACCCGGCAACCAATACTGGCTGGGGCTGGCCGTTGATCCTGATTTAGATTCATTCGAGAACTTGCTGCTCTTTTTCGACTGGCGAAATGACCCCCTTCGTTCGGCCTATCTGGAACAGGTTGCCGACATTCGGATATCGCTGGCTGCTACAGAGATCCATGTCTCGCCCGGCTTGCCCGAAAACCCCGGCCCCATTGAGGACACGCTTTCCGGCCGAATGCACGAACATATTCGGAGGTATTATGGTCGGCATTTTTTATCGATCAGCAACATTTCAAAAAAGACGGATGAGGTTATTTCGTTGAGCGACTGCCGCCGGAAATGCCCGCCCGAATTGAGTCAGGGGTTAACGGCAGAAGAATCAGCCAAGTTTTTTTCAACCGAATTAGTCTGGCTAAAACTGGAATTTTCTGCCAGCTTGCCCGAAGAGGCTGTCTACCGCACTCAGGTTGACGTCAATGCGTTTCCGGTAATAAACCGAAAACTGTGCGTCGATACGCACGATATACGGCCGCTTTTCAACGTGTTTCCGGTTCGGATTGAGCCGCTGGAATCGTTTATGGAGATGGTTGATATTGAAACCACAGCCGGAACAAAAATTAATGAAGCGCAGCAAATTACCCGCGACGGTCAGAATCAATATGTGTTACGGCAGGGTGGTATTACCCGATTCGACGAACGGGACGGCTACGATATTGTGTCGTACCTTATTACGCTCCTGCGCGACGAAAGTGCCATGTTTATGAGTCTGGGGCGGAGTGAACTGGAAAGTGAGATCGAAGAAATAAGAAAGAGGCTTGAAAAAATCAACACGGCCATCGGCGAAGGCAACCAGCAAAACACATATCTGACGGTAAAAACGGCCGAAAAAGCCGGCAAGCTGACGGTGAAATTCTGGAGTACGAAAGGTGATTTAGCCAATAAGATTCCGTTTGGCACTAAGCTCACTAAAGACCGAAGCCAGATCGTTTTTTCAGACGAGGAGTCGGTATTATTGACTACCTCAACGGGTGGCAAACAACGGCTCAGACCCGACGAGAACCTGCCCGTTTTCCGGCAGGCTTTGCTTACCCGGGGGCGGGTTGTAACGGTCGAAGATATAAAAGCGGTTTGCTTTGCCGAACTGGGCGATAAACTGAGTGGCGTCAGCGTTAGCAAAGGGCTTTCGACGGGGGCCATGCAAACCCAGGGGCTAATTCGTTCGATCGACATTATATTAACGCCTAACCCAGCAAAATCTGTTCCGGCAGACCAGTGGGATGAGTATTGCCACCGGATTCAGCATCTTATTGAACAACAGTCATTTGCGGCAATGCCATACCGGGTAATGCTCAAAAAATAATCCATTTTATGCTAGGAACGGCTGACATAGAATCACTACTGAATGAGGGTGCCACCCGGCGGCTACGGTTTGAAAACGTAGTCAATGAGTTACTGGACGGTGGCCTGCTAACAAAAGATGAATTGGTCATCAGTCCCGAACGAACGTCGGTTTACAATTTCGAACGCGACATCCGGGAAATCAAAGACCGGTCGGATGATCGGTTTGAAACGCGATGGCAAATCGAAATTCCGCGCGATGGTTTCTACGATACGTTGCCTGAACGATTGTTTCATCGGGCAAAAAAGCGAACGCAGGGCGAAGACGAATGGGCCGAAATACGGCAGCAGGAAGAAAAACAGGAAAAAGAGTCACGACATTTCTTTTTGCCATTCGATAACGAATTCAATCACCAGCGAGCCGCCATTGCCCGATTTGAAACCCGAACGCTGGCTGGTGATGATGATCTGCTGGTAGCCGAACTACTGAAGCTCGTTGCCCCTGATACGGAAGCGTATTCGCTGACTAATCAGCAAAAACTAACGCTGTTTCTGTTGATTACGCAGGCCTATCAGATCGTCGGCAATTGGGAGCAGACGGCCTACTATATTGGTCGATTTTTACAGGCTCCGGTACAGATTCAGTATGGCAGGCAAGTGATTTCTGTAAACAAACCGGCCAGTCAGCCTACAGACTGGCAACCAGCCCAACTGGGCGCGGGCCGACTGGGGCTGGATTGGGTGTTGCCTCAACCGTCAATAATAGACGACGGTGGACTGATTCAATTAAAAATTGGTCCGCTAACCGACAGTCAATTGCAGGATTTCCTGCCGGGGGGCATTGGTTTACGGCAGGTTCGGTTACTGGCCGGGTACTTGTTTCCTGTCGATGCCGACTGGCGCATGGATATACTGGCCGACGCCGTCAATGATGTCTTCAGCCTGTCGGCAAGTGCTACCGCCGGACGGCTGGGCATGACCTGCACCTTAACCTGATTCACAAGTAGCAAAACCCACTTTACAAAATGAAAACAGACGTTATACTCACCATTGTTCTCTACATCGTTCTGGCTATTTTTTGCCTGATCGGACTGATTATACGCCATTCGGCCAGGGAAGTCTTCACCAAAAAGATGCTTTTGTACGGCATGGGTACAATAATCATTTCTGCCGGATTAGGGGCCATTTTCGCCCGTTCAGAGTCACTCGTAACGGCCTTTTACTGGATCGAAGGCATGGCCTTGATTCTGGGTATTATGCACATATTGATCTCCCGAAAACTTATTCCGTTCCAGCCTGCGGGCGGGTTCTGGTCTGAACTGTTGCTGGCAGGAGTCATATTATTTTTGATCGCTGGCGCCTTTACGGGACTCTTTCAGGGAATGCAACAGATGCAACAGTCCAATAGGTCGATGCCCGCGCTGGTAACGGGTCTGCTGCCGTTTTTACTACCCTTGCTGAGTCTGTACGCTTATGAGACCTGGCTTGCCATTCCGCCCCGAATTTACCACAAATGGTTTTATCCCGTTTCGCGGCCTGTGCCGTTGGTTGAGTTAGACAATACCTTGAGGCTCAACTTTATGGTTACCAAACGGCCCGATGAGCCCGTCTCAAATCGCTTCACCGTGACGCTGCCCGCCGACCGGACACTGGACGAGTTATTTCAATTTATGATCTATTCGCACAACAACGAAGAAGATCCCGAACACCCGATTTTATACCACGAAGCGAATAGTGAGGGCACGCTGCTGGGCTGGATTTTCTACCGCGAATCGTGGGGCGGCTGGATAAAAACGTACTACGATCCCTCACTTTCGCTGCTTCGCAACGGTCTCAAAACCGATGACACAATTATTGCACGGAGTTTCAGTAATTAACCCTTATTTTAGTACCTATGCTGCCTGAACTGAAACACTGGCCTGTGAACTGGGCCGACGGGATGAAAATCTCTCGCTCGCACTTGATTGCGAACGATAATGCCCTACGTGATGCAGTCCGCGATGCAACGGGGTTACTACTGAACACGTATAACTACGGTCTTTTGCCATCGTTGCCAGGGCAGGCAAGCCCACGAATACTGACCTGCGATGGGAGCGATATTACCTTATCAATATGCCGGGCCATTACGCCCGGAGGTTCACGGATCGACTTCGACGCCATGCGCAGTTTACCCTTAAAGCTTCCGCTTGCCAGCATTCTTGAGCAGTGGCAACGAGTGGGGAACACAACGGGCTATGTGGTACTAGATATCAACCCGTTTGAACTACAACCCTGGGGCCAGCCCGACCCCGAAGAAGTGCCCCTGCGCTACCCATATACCCAACCTGCCTGCCACCTCAGCGTATTGACAGCCTCTATGCTGGCCCCGACTATGGCGGCTGGTTTCCACCTGCCCATCGGCAAGTTGTTACTGGCAGGCGGACAGTTTACGTTAGATGACGATTATTTACCCCCCTGCCGATCGGTTGGGGTGTGGCCCGCCTTTCGGCAACACCATCAGAATATCGTCAAAAATCTGGGTAAAATTGCCGACTCTGCCACAACCGTTGTGGGGCGAGTACGGACCAATGCCCGATCGGGGCAAGCGAATTTGCTGGCGTCAAGTATCGGTAATTTAGCCGAAGCGACCGTCCGGGTAATGAGCGACCACCTGGATGCTTACGATCTTCGGGGGCAGGATGAGTCACCCTTATTTATGGTCGAGTTGGGCGTTCGGTTAGCGCGCACGCTGAAACTTGCCATCAAAAGTACCCCGGACCAGGAACGCGACATCATGTTCAACTACTTCAAGAACTGGTGTAACATCAGTCCTGCCGAGATAGAAACGTCGTTGCAAAGTCTGCTCGAAGAAGAATATCTCCATGCTGACTGTCAGCCAATGATTACGGCAATTTATAGCCTGACGGATAAACTGATTGTATTGTACAGCAAATTGAGCGAACTGAATTACGTGGAGAAAAACCGCGAAACGATTTATAAAGAGAAAGAAGAAGTGTCTCCTCAAGCGCCTAAACGAGGCCGAATTTGGGGGTGAAAATTTTTATTTTCGCCAGGTTAAAACGGCAGCGGCCACCCGGCGGTGTCGGGCTTTCGTGGTGTCGGGT
>JANXVQ010000035.1 GCA_025351545.1 Spirosoma sp. | reverse complement strand
TGCTGGCGCGTTGTTCGGCACCGAAAATACGCAACCGGCTACCAAACGATTTGACGAAACGTTACTGGGTTCGGTGGGCAATACGGTACAGATCCAGGCCAATACAACCGCTGATTTAAATTATGTGTTAAGCTGGTACTTTCCGAATTTGTCATTTCATTCGATCAAGAATGAAACCAAACGGTACTACGCTAACCAATTCAAATCGGCGGCCGAAGTTGGCACATACATTCAACAGAATTTCGAAAAACTGTCGGGCGAAACCAAAACCTGGTGCCAAACCTGGTATGCTCAAAGTACGTTGCCGCACTGGTTTTTAGAACGGACGCTGTTGAATGTGTCTACGCTGGCTACGACAACATCGCACCGATTCTCGTCGGGGAGGTTTTATGCGTGGGAGGGCGTAGGTTCCTGCGCGGGCACCTGTACACACGTGTGGCAATACGCGCAGGCGATGGGCCGTCTTTTTCCTGCTTTAGAGCGTGATACCCGTGAGCGCGTGGATCTTGGCTTTGGTTTTCACGAAGACGGGCACATTGGTTTTCGGGCTGAATACGACCAGCAACCCGCCATCGACGGGCAAGCCGGACGGATTCTTGGCATTTATCGCGAACATCAAATGAGCGCAAACGATGCCTTCCTGAAACGGAACTGGCCGAAGACCAAGCGGGCTATCGAGTATGTACTGAAACAAGACCGGAATGGCAACGGCATGGTTGATTCGCAACTCGAAAACACGCTGGATGCCAAATGGCCGGGCGAAATTGCGTGGCTCGTAGGACTCTGTCTGACGGCTGTCAAAGCGGGCGAACGCATGGCCGAAGAGGTTAATGACCCTGAATTTGCCGCCGTTTGTAAAGCCTTTGTCGAAAAAGGACAGGCGAATATGGAGTCGCAACTATTTAACGGTGACTATTTTATTCATCAACCAGATCCAAAACTAGGAAAAACAGTGTTGGGTTCTTACGATACCTGCCACATTGATCAGGTATATGGTCAGTCGTGGGCGTTTCAGGTTGGCTTAGGCCGAATTATTGATCGAAAAAAAACGCTGTCGGCGTTGCGGGCTCTCTGGAAATACAATTTCTTGACCGACGTTGGCCCCTATCTCAAGGATCATCATGGTGGTCGTCCGTACGCGTTACCGGGGGAGGGCGGGATGCTAATGAACACCAGCCCAACAAACGAAGCGGTGCCGTATGGTGTAAAAGATGCCTGGCAGGTTACCTATTTCCACGAGTGTATGAGTGGATTTGAGCATCAGGTGGCCGGGCATATGATTGCCGAAGGCATGACCGATGAAGGGTTGGCGGTAATACGGACTGTTCATGATCGGTACCATGCCGCCAAACGAAATCCGTTCAACGAAGTTGAGTGCAGTGACCATTATGCACGGGCAATGGCTAGTTACGGTGCGTTCATTACGGCCTGCGGTTATGCGTATCACGGCCCGAAGGGAGAGCTTACGTTTGCACCCAAATGGAGCGTCGATAAGTTTATGGCCCCGTTCACTGCCGCCGAAGGGTGGGGTACTTATGCACAGCAAAAACGAGGTAAGATTTATGAGTATCGCATCGACCTAAACTATGGTTCTTTGCAGTTAGAGCAGCTAACTGTTGAAAAAAACGACGCTAAGTCTGTGAAAAAAGTGACCGCCATGTTGGGCGATACCCCCATAATCATGCAACTGAAACAAAGTGCTAATACGCTTATACTACGCTTGCCTGCTCGCCGGAAACTTCAGATCAATCAGCCTTTAGTCGTGTTGGTACATACTTAAACGTCAAGTTAAATCCGACGAAAATATAAGTACAAAAGCAAAGATTTAACCACAGAGGTACAAAGTATACGAAGGGTTAAGTAATTGATTATAAGCGATTTGGTGTTTTTAGCTCTTTGTGCCTCTGTGGTTAAAAATGAAATTTAAATCTGCGTATTTACTTACTTTTACGTTATGAATATTCTCCAGATGAGCCAAACGCTGTTCTACCTGATTGAACAGCAAACGGACTCCGAAAAAGCGGTTAATTACCTCCGCCAGCAAACAGATTTGTTTCAGGACGGGCCGCAAACGTCTGCGTTTTATCGTGTATTTACGTCCATGCCTCGCTTTGTCGGCAAACAAGCCGTCAATGTTCCGTCTGACCTGAAATTTGCTTTAGAGCGGGTGCGCCCCGGCTTTACAATTGCCAACTGGACACTCGACCGGCTGGCGCGGGTTTGGTGGTTGCTTCAACTCCCGGCCGATGACGAAACTGCATACGTCAAAACCATCAGTCAACTATTTAAAGCTGGTGAAATCAACGAACTGGTTGCTCTTTATTCGGCCTTGCCCGTGCTGGCCCATCCCGAAGCATGGAAATTTCAGGCAACAGAAGGTATACGCAATAACATTGCCGATGTTCAGTCCGCGATTATGCTTCACAATCCTTACCCAGCCGATTACTTCGATGAAGCGGCTTGGAATCAGATGATTTTAAAGGCCTTCTTTACCGATAAAGACGTAACGCAAATCATTGG
>JANXVQ010000020.1 GCA_025351545.1 Spirosoma sp. | reverse complement strand
TGCGCTATTTCCTGACGTTGAAAGGTAACTTTCGGCCCAACTTGTTTTTTGGACCATCGCTGGGGATAAAGCTGAATGCAAAGCGTACGAATTATATAGAGAATGGTATTGCCAGACCAGACTTCGACAACAGCAATAATTTTCGGCCGTTGGACTTGGGCTTGATCGCTGGTTTTCAGCTAAACTTTAAAGGTCTTGGCGACCGGCAACGTTTCCTGATTGATGCTCGCTACCGCTACGGCCTGAGCGACATTACTCTTGATGATAATCAGAACGTCAACAACTCAACCGTCACATTAACGCTGGGTTACGGCTTCGGCGTTGGTCGTGAACACCCCAGCCGCTACCGGAAATAGATTTTTACTTTAAGCCCAGTGCCCTCGCTATTCTCTTTTAATGAAATAGCGAGGGCACTTTTTTGTAATTTTGGCTCATCACGACCCCAATTCACTTGCTCATGTCCTTCTGTCGGTCTGCTCTTTTTGGTTTCTTCAGCGTTTTATTGTCCTTTACAGCGTTCGCGCAAAAAACGGCACCAACATTTTTACAGCTTAACGCCCGCCAGAATTGCTGGGCCGATTCGGTGTTTACGAATATGACACCCGATGATCGCATTGCCCAGCTAATCATGGTGGCGGGTTACTCGAACCGAAAACCCGCCTACGAAGATTCTCTTTTAACGCTGGTAAAAACCAATAAACTCGGTGGAGTCGTGATGTTTCAGGGTGGTCCTGTCCGGCAGGCGCGACTCACAAATCGTTTGCAAGCGAGTTCGGCGGTGCCGTTGCTGATCGCAATGGATGCCGAATGGGGATTGGCCATGCGGCTCGACAGCACAGTTCGGTATCCGTACCAGATGACGCTCGGCGCCATGCAGGGTGCGAGTTCCGATTCACTTATTTACCAAATGGGTGTTAATCTGGCCAAACAGGCGCGTCGACTGGGTGTTCACGTCAATTTCGCCCCATCGGTCGATGTTAATAACAACCCCAATAATCCGGTCATTAATTTCCGGTCATTCGGCGAAGATAAGTACGAGGTTACGCGGAAGGCGCTCGCTTACATGCGTGGCATGCAGGATAACCATCTGTTAACCAGCCTGAAACATTTTCCCGGACATGGCGATACCGGCACCGATTCGCATTACGATTTGCCGCTAATTGGTAAAAGCCGTGCCCAACTCGACTCGCTCGAATTATATCCATTCCGGCAGCTTATCAATGCCGGAGCAGCGGGCGTCATGATTGCCCATTTAAGCATCCCGGCTCTCGATACAACCCGTAACCGCCCGTCAACGCTCTCGCCCGCCATTGTCACTAACTTGCTCAAGAACGAACTGGGTTTTCAGGGCCTGATCTTTTCAGACGCCATGAATATGAAAGGCGTAACAAAATATTTCCCATCGGGAAAGGCCGATGAACTGGGTTTGGAGGCAGGAATGGACGTTCTGGAATTTACCGAAGATGTTCCGGCTGCGCTGGCCCAGATCAAACAGGCTATTGCCGACGGTCGTATTACACAAACCTCGCTGGATGCCCGTTGCCTGAAAGTACTGCGTGCCAAAGCGTGGGTTGGATTGGATCAGAATAAACCCATCGTGCTGGATAATCTGATCAGCGATCTCAACCCGGTGCAAGACGACTTACTCAACCGTAAATTCACGGAACGCAGCCTGACTGTTTTGAAAAATGATCAGAGCCTGTTGCCCCTGCAACGGCTGGACACGTTACGGATTGCGTCGATAGCCATTGAGAGCGATAAACTCACCGCTTTTCAGCAGATGGCAGGGAATTATACGCAAATCGATCACTTTAATGTGACATCCAAAACACCCGATTCGACGCTGGCATTGGTGCGGGATTCGCTCAAAAACTATAACCTGATTCTGGTAGATGTTCACCTGAACAACATCCGCCCCGCAGCAAAATATGGCCTGCAAACCAAAACGGCTGGACTCGTTGGCGAGTTAGTGGCTACCGGGAAGGCTGTTGTAACCGTGTTTGGCAACGTTTACGCGCTGGACAAACTGACGTTTCCGATGGATACGGCCCAGCCCAGTCGCAATATTGAACAGGCTCGTGCTATTATAATGCCCTATCAATTAACCAATTATGCAGAAGAACTGTCGGCGCAATTAATTTTTGGCGCTATCGGTGCATCGGGAAAACTACCTGTAACGGTCAATCAACGTTTTCGGGTGGGCGACGGCTTAACCATTCAGCCCAACGGGCGACTCAAATACACGATTCCCGAAGAAGTGGGCATCGACAGTCGGTTCCTGACCCAGCAAGTCGATTCGTTGGTGAATGTGGCCTTGTCACAAAAGGCGTTTCCGGGTTGCGTAGTACAAATGGCCAAAGATGGCAAGGTCATTTTCCGCAAAGCCTACGGCCAGCATACCTACGATGCCTCGCTTGGTGCAGAGCCAAAAACGGTGCAACTAGATGATCTCTATGATATGGCATCGGTTACGAAAGTAAGCACGTCGACCCCCGCCCTGATGCGGTTAGTAGACGAAGGAAAGTTTAACCTGAACGGAAAAATGGCCGATTATCTGCCCGATTTCAAGAAATCAAACAAGGCCGATTTACTCTGGCGTGACGTGCTGACTCATCAGGCCCGGCTAAAAGCCTTCATTCCGTTTTGGGTAGATACTAAAAATCCAGACGGTTCGTGGAAACACAAAACCTTCAAATCAAAACAGTCCGGGCGGTATTCGATTGAAGTAACGGATAGTTTGTATGAGTTCAGAAAGTATTCCAAAACCATCTTTCAGCAAATCAGAGATTCACCCCTGAACGAGAAGAAAGAATATGTCTACTCCGACTTATCGTTCATTTTATATCCCCAAATTGTGAAACGATTGACGGGTGATAATTTTGAAGACTATCTCAAAACGACCTTTTACAAACCGCTTGGTGCCTCTACGCTCACCTTCCTGCCGCGCCGGTTTTATTCTCTCAATCGCATTGTTCCAACCGAATACGATTCTCTATTCCGCAAAACGCTTATTTGGGGACGCGTGCATGATGAGGGCGCGGCTATGCTCAGTGGCCTGTCGGGTCATGCGGGGCTGTTCGGGTCGGCCAATGACTTAATGAAGGTTTATGAAATGTACCGCCAGAGGGGTAGTTATGCGGGGCAACAATTTATTACGGCCAAAACAATCGCTGAGTTTACGCGCTATCAGTTCCCGGAATCAGGCAATCGGCGCGGACTGGGTTTCGATAAACCATCGTTTACATTTACAGGAAATGCGCCTAAATCGGCAACCAAGGCCAGTTACGGGCATTCGGGATATACCGGTACATTTGTGTGGGTTGAACCCGATCCGGCCTATAACCTGACCTACATATTTTTATGCAACCGCGTTTATCCTACCCGAAATAATCCTAAACTTGGAAATCTTAATACGCGCACCAATATTGTCGAAGCATTATATCAGGCAACAAAACGTGGACTGTAATGAAAGGCTATCTGATTGAGTTACTGGATTATGAACTCTGGGCCAACAGAGGGCTCATTGATACAATCGAAACCATCAGCAATCCGCCCGCCAGGGCCCTTGCTGTTATGGGGCATATTTTGTCGGCGCAACACGTGTGGTTCGGCCGGGTTACCCGTGCCTCGACTTTTGTAACCATTTGGGAAGACATTCCGGTTAGCTGGATGGGCGAAACCGCCGAACGACAGCACCGGCAGATAGTTAGTCATTTGTCGGGTCTTACCGAATCTAAACTACTTCAGTTGGTTAATTATGTGAACTCGAAAGGCATTTCTTATCAGAGCCAGGTGGTCGATATTTTAACTCATTTAAGTCACCATGCCGCCTACCACCGCGGCCAGGTAGTGCAGCTCATCCGGCCTATGCTCCAGGAAGCGCCCATCACAGATTTCATTGTCTGGAAGCGGGAAAGCTAATTGGGCACATGGCAGTCAGTGCGTGGAGTTATATGGCGGAAACAAATTAATACGCCAATCTTCAGCAGCAGTAGATAAGGAAAAGCCTGACTCAATCAGTCAGGCTTTTCCTTAAATAGCAAATCCATCAAGGTTTACTCAAGGAGTTAGCCCAATAAAAAAACAGAAGCCCGAGCAATTGCTCGAGCCTGTCCCAACCTTCCTCTTTTAAGCCCTATAAGCCCTATTGTTAACGAATATACGAAAACAATAATATATTAGATTCAAATACTCAAAAAAATTTATAGATATTTAAGCGTCTGATTTAAAAAGAGCTGATCGTTTTTAGTGTTGTCCCTTCATTAATACTTTTTTATGTCAATCAGGTAGATTAAAGTCCCGCTTCAGATCTTCATAATTCTGGTATTTGTCAACCGCAACATGCCCACCCTTTGTGCCTTTGAGAATTACAGCCCTGATCCAGAAAGGTTGCGCCCGGGGAACAGACGTGTTGGTGCGGAACGACAGAAAGCTAGCGTAATTCAAAAAGGTTACGTCAATCTTCATAAAATCCTTCTGATCAGACGTATAAGCGTACCCTGTAAACAGCGTTATGAATTTATGTAATTTTAGGCTCCTGCTATCAGTGCAACCCTTTCCCGGAAACGCCCCTATTTTCCTATTATTGGTTTCAGTCGTTTCGTGCTGATCAGCAAATTGAGAAGATATCTATTTTTAAGAAAACGGTAGACTACAGTAAAACGATGCTGACAAAAAAAGCCATAATCAGCGGCATAGTAACGGACTTCCTGAACAGTATTAAAATGCCCGTCAGGCGATGTATTAAACTTAATAGTTCAATACATCGCCTGACGGTTAGTGGAAGTTGATGTACAGTGTCATAGTGTATAAAAGAGGGTGAAATTTAGCCAGTAGAAAGTACTGAATCATTGCCTGACATCCCACCGTTCACATTTGGTTGACGCCAGCGTTATTATCCAATCATTCCTGTCCTTATCTTCGTATTCAGTTTTAATAAGGGCTACTTACTGGCCTATTCTATTTACCCGAAGCGGTTTTACGATGAAGTATCTGTTTATTCTCGCGCTATTTTTCTCAATCAACTCGTTAGCGCAAGTTCGTCTGCCAACCAATGATGCAGGTCTGGTTCAGTACCAGGAACTTGTACGTGTACCCGATAGCAAACGGACAGCCCGGCAAATTATGGAGCAGACGCGTTTATGGGCTAACAAGTACTATCCGTTAGCAAACGAAGCCGAACAGCAGTTCGACCAGGAACATAGCATTCTGTTTGTCAGAACCTTCTACCAGATCGACAAACAATCTGTTCGGTACACGCTTACGATTGAAACAAAATTTGGTCGTTATCGGGCAACCATAACAGATTTAATTGTTGAAGAAAATGGCCGTACACAACCTATTCGAGCGGCTAGTTCAACCGCCGAAGACATGGCTATGCCTGCTGATAGTATAGCTAAAAACGAGAAATTGATCGAACAGATCGTTGCCACTCAAGCCAATTTATATCGCCAAATTGACAAATCCTGCCGCGATACGTTAGCCAGTCTGAAACAAGCATTGACCGACGATAACTAGAAGAATTAGTTTACCGGTGCCGCTCTACGCCCACTTGTTCACACCAGGGTAGCACAGGACACATTGAACAATGAGGCAATATGCCCGTACAAATATGCTTGCCGAATGGCATAAGCAGTCGGTTGATGTTCACCCATTGTTCGCGGGGCGCCTGATTTTCAAGCACTTTCAACGTTTGTTCGGGCTGCTTTGTATGCACGTATCCCCAGCGATTTACTACCCGATGAACGTGGACATCTACGCTGATAGCGGCCTGCCCGGTTGCTACACCCAACGCCAGATTTGCACACTTTGGCCCGACTCCTTTCAGCGAAATCAGCGTATCAAAATTGGCGGGCAGTTCCCCGTTGAATTCATTTACAATTCGCTCGGCAATACCGCGCATCGTATAGGCTTTTTGATCAGGATACGTTGTGCCGTACAATAATTCGGTCAACGTTGGAATGTCGAGTTTGAGCAGTTGTTCAGGCGTTCGGGCTTGTTCGAACAAGCGTAGTGAAACAGGAATTGTCGTTTCGTCGAGTGTTCGGATCGATACGATGCACGAGATAAGTTGCTCAAATAATGAATTATAGCCTTGTTCAAATAAATCAAACATGGCCGCTTTAGG
>JANXVQ010000015.1 GCA_025351545.1 Spirosoma sp. | reverse complement strand
TCATAACGGGCTTCCATCGCTTTGATGGCGGCCCGTGCATGGCCCGGCAAATTCAACTCTGGAATGACTCTGATGTGACGTTCCTTCGCGTATTTCAGTATTTCGACAAAATCAGCTTTTGTGTAATAACCACTGCCGTATTTGCCCTTGTCGTAGGCAACTGGTCCCGATCCATAGGCCGGATGTAATACCGGCGCTTCCTTCCCTGAGGCATGTTCACGCTGAGCACCTACTTTGGTTAGCTCGGGAAGTCCGTCAATTTCGAGTCGCCAGCCTTCATCTTCCGTTGTGTAAAACAAGAATTGGTTGACTTTGTAGAATGCCAGCAAATCAAGTATACGCAGGATAGTTTCTTTCGTCTGGAAATTTCGGCTAACATCCAGGTGCAACCCCCGGAAATGAAACCGTGGTGCGTCCTCAATCTGAGTAAAAGGAAGCGTAATCGTTTCTGATGACTTTAGATAGGTCTCAATCGGCGTCATTGCGAGTAAGCTCTGAACGCCGTAAAAAACGCCAGCAGCATCACTTCCCGTAATGGAAACCCCATTGGCATCAATGATCAGCTGGTACGCTTCACTATTGGTGCCATTGAT
The DNA here is from genome assembly GCA_025351545.1 of Spirosoma sp. GTDB lineage: Bacteria > Bacteroidota > Bacteroidia > Cytophagales > Spirosomataceae > Spirosoma. The sequence continues at coordinate 2,358 of JANXVQ010000015.1, read as the reverse complement.
CGAAAAGGGGGCAATCTGAAGCGAAATGCCTTTACTCGCAGCGCCTGAAGATGCGAGTTGAAAATCAGCACCCGTCAGTTTTTTTAGTTTTTCGCCTAGAAAATGGGCTTCATTATCAAGTCCTGGTCCGTAATGAATGGGCAGCGAACTCGTTAGCGCCACTGTGCCTCCACCCGTACTGATCTTCACGGGCGACGGAATGATTTTCTGGAGACTTTCGGCCGGAAGCAGGAATGCATGGAGGTTGGTTCGGTAGGTATGTTCAGCGGTGGGGAGCGGCTCTATATCGACTTTTCCCCGCAACATCTGCTCCCGTTTGGTGAAGGGTTTAACCGTATAATCTGCTACCTGCACTATGCTCTCCTCTTTTCCTTGCTTGTCATAAAAAACAAAATAAAGTCCTAACGGAGAATCGGTTACCTTGTTGACGGCTTCGGTGCCTTCATACAAAATATTGGTAGTCGCACCGGGTTTGAGAGTAAATCCTACGTTGGGGGTGAGCTTGTACCAGTCGCCATTAATGTGATGAACAGTCGCCGATTGGGGTGTTTTGCCGGTAATAATTGGCCGGGGCGACATATTGAAAAATAAGGCCCAGTTCGTATCCGTTAATGGAAAATCGCTTCCATTAATGAGGGTAAAACGCGCTTCGAACCCAGTTTCGATCTCAGTGAAATTACTGACTAATTCCCAGCTAACAGCGATCTTTTTTGCCTCTTCAGATGCCTGTTTTTCAGTGGAACGACAACTGGCAAAACAGACGGCAAGCATCATAATGAGAGTGGCAAAACAAGTAGTTCGCATAAATTCTGTTGTTAAATAGCCTTTATAGTACTGAATTGAGTACTAAAGATACCCTTGGGTTTAGATGGCTTTTTACCTGGCACTGGGGCCATCAGGATGTTTTCTACTTTTTCCCAGTGCTTGTAGCAGGAATGATCGTTGCATTTTTGACAAAATCGGGCGACGGGTCGGCTTCGGCAATAGCGATAGTGAGTGTAAACCTGTAAGGTTTTTATAGAATGTCTAATTACTTAATCTCGGTTGCCTGCCAATGTTCGATACACGCTCAGTACGTAATCCGTTTGAATAATATCTATTTTCAAGCGTGCTGCCTTTCGGTATTGACTGACCGAATCATTGGAATCCAATAAGTCTGAAAACACTTTGATGCCCCGCTGGTGAATTTGACGAACGAGCATTTCGTTAACTTCCGACCAGCTTACATCAAAGGCGTAGGGATTGAGTTTCCTGATCTTATCGGGCATCTCCTCGGTTTTCGCCAGAGAGGGCATCAGTCGGGCTGTAGGCGCTACGTTTTTCAAGGCCAGTAGCATTCCGTCGGAGCCGTAAAAAACGGCATTTTCCAGCAATCCGTACGTTTTTAGCGTTGCTACCAATGGCTGGGGAGCTACATCTTTACAATCGATGTATAGATTCGTCTGGGTCGAATGTCCGGCATTCCAGCGGGAAACTAACTGGCATACATCATCCAGCGTCGGAATTGGTTCGGCTTGGAAGCGATCATTAAATCCCTTGCCAGCGGATAAGTTCTTAAGCGCTGCCAGCGTCTGGTCTTTCAGGGGCCCGAAGCCCGTAGTCGTGCGGTTTAATGAAGCATCGTGCAGAATAATCAACTGGCCATCTTTGGTTGTTCTGACATCAATTTCGATGTAAGCTACGCGCATCGTCAGCGCTTCCCGAAAGGTCGCAAGCGTATTCTCAGGAGCAAGCTGTGAGTCACCCCGATGAGCCGATACGCCCGTTTTGTAGCGAGTTGCCAGAACCACCTGGTAGTGTTCAAATGAATCGACGGGGAAAAAATCTTTCCGTATTGGTTGGCCATTGGTGTGACTAATGAACACACCGCACCAGGCAACTAATCCAATAACCCAAGTTCGCAACATTTGGCGGTTTATCATTTATGATGGTCGTTTTTCAGGTTAGGCCGCGCCGGCAGTCAGCTTCCAGGCCAAATCGGGTATGGAGTGTAGGTAGAGCAGGTCATAAATACCCATTGACAGCAACGCTGTGGCGGCTGCCAGGTAATGGGCATCGATTGGCACCCGGCACCCGGCTAAGGCCGCTCCGTATTCGTGTCTAAAATTACCACGGATATCCCAGCCGATGGACAGGGCCTGCCCAATAACAGGCTGTTCCAGTACCAGATTGGGCTTTGTGTGGTTTGGAGAAGTGTTCTACTCCGCATCAGATTACCAGTGATGAGTTTTCATTTGTGGAATGGTCGTCTCCAACGGCTTCTTTGATAATCTGAAGGTCATGACGCAAGCGCTGGCTGAACAAAGCCACATCGAAACTATGAACTACAATGTTAACGCCTTCTTTCATCCACTGAAT
>JANXVQ010001024.1 GCA_025351545.1 Spirosoma sp. | reverse complement strand
TTTTCTGTTTGGAGAATGACAGATAGAGCAGCGGATGGCGGGCGTTGGTCCAGTTTACAAAGGGGCGTTCATGCAATTTAGGCATGATGGCCTCCAACTGAATAGCCAGTTTAGCCTTTGCCCGGATAAAATCAATCTGCGCCAGAAAGTTGACCGCCTTTTTTAAATCTTCTAAATGCGGTCGGATCTGGTCGGTGAGGGCCAGCAGAATCCGGTAAATTTCGCGCCGTTCTGCGTACTCCAACTCGCGGATTTCGTTGTTGGCGTCGAATACTTCGGCCGGTTCCATAAACACCGTCTGACCCGTTTGCGACTCATCATGAACGAAGCCTTTGATCTTTCGTTTGTGTTCGGCGGCAATTGGAATCACCAGCCGGCCTCCGCGCACCGTCAGCGAAAGATCATCTGGAATCCAGCCATTTTGCCGGGCATTTCGTAGAATACTGTCGAGTCGTTTGCGAAGGTTAGCCTGCTCGCTGATTATTCGCCGACGAATGTTGGATAGCTCGGGCGAGGCCGAATCGCGAATGTTGCCCCTGTCGTCGATAACCCGTTCGAGGGCGTCGGTTAGCTTTTTGTCGACACCCACCGGTCCGGCCAATTCACGCAGAAATGGAAAATTGTTTTCTTCCTCGCGCTTCGACAAAAAACGCGAACAATCCTGAATAGTCCGTAAGGCTAATTTGAGGTCAAAAAACTCGGCTTCGGTTAGGGCAAGTCCTTCAACGCGGGCACGGCCCAGATGTGGCCGAACGTCGATGTAATTGCTATTGGGAAAATCGGGTTCATACTGGACAATCTGCTTGAACTCTGTGGTTTGGCGAAGCAGTTTATCAATCAGCTGGACATTATCGGTAAAGCGAATCTTCTCGACATAATCCTGTCCCAGCGGGCTAACACAGGCATCTTTCAGCCGTTCGCGGATGGTATCGAAACCTAATTTATTTTCTAAGGTGTTGGGATAAAGCATTTAATGAGTAAATACCGGGACGCCGGAGTTCTAAAGAGTTATCAGTGAGCAGGGTTTATGTGCTGTATATAGATAACGTTGGGGGAGGGCAGTGGGTTCGTTCATTCACCGCAGATGCTCAAGTCGTTCCAGCATTTCAAGACAGGACCGGCTGTTGTGGTAAGGGCATTTCCACATGCTGATTTTGTCGGTGCCGAGCACCTTATGGTCGCCGGTAACGCCAAGTAACCACTCACCATTTTTGAGATCCAGCAAGTACTTTTTAATGAATTCCCAGCTTTTGATCGACTTATCTAAAAACGGTTTTTCGTGTGTGAGTTGGTAGGCATTCATGAAGCCAACCATCGCTTCGGCCAGTACCCACCACGAGCGTTCTTTGTTGAGATGACCATCGGGCTCCAGTTCGTAATTCATGCCGCCATCGCCGGGGTCGAATCCGGTGGTTGCGGCCCGCGCCATTTTTACCCCAATCTCTCTTATCGTTTTCTGTAATGGTTTATCCGCCGGGTTCGTTGCGGCCAGTAAATCGGCGGCTTCAGGTAGCAACCACGACGCTTCAATATCATGACCGTAGGAAATAGCCGTCCGGCGAATTTTCCAGTCCGTATCCATAAACAGATTCATGCGGTAGGTTTTCGGATCAATAATATGCTCCTGAAACATGCGAAGCATTCCGCGCATCTGCTCACTAACGGACTTATCCGGCCAGACGCGATACAAACAGGTAAAAGCCTCCAAAATGTGGAGGTGCGTATTCATCGTCTTTATTTCCTGATTATCGAACTTGCTGATAATGTAGTTATCGGCGGGTGACCAATCGCGGGCCAGCGCTTCGACAAACCCACCTTTTGAGGCCGGGCCGCCGTCATATGCATGCTTCACCATGCTCTGAAACACGTCTTTGGCCAGTGCAAGGGCAGGTGCGGAATGGGTAGCGTGAACATACTCACTCAGACCATAAAGCGTGAACGCTTGACCATATGAGTGTTTGAGGGTATTTTTTGGTTGACCGCTGGCATCAACAGACCAATAAACGCCACCGAATTGCGGATCGACAAAATACGTTTGGATGTACTTAAATGCCCGGTCGGCGGTGGCTCTGTATTCTTCGTGTTGCGTGTGTCGGAGGGCCGCAGAGAACGACCATAAAATACGGGCATTCAGCACGATACCTTTTTCGGCAGTAGGATCGGGCTGGTTCTGGTAGTTGACCCGACCATAGAAACCACCATGCTCAGGATCGGGCGCATAGCGTTGCCAGTAAGCCAGAATATCTTTATGTTCCTGTCGAAGCTCAGCGCGAAGTTGGGAGAAATCCATAAGTAGTGATGCGTAATGAATTAAGCATGAAGAGATATAGAAAAGAGAAATCTACCTACTATTCAGCGGCTTAATTCATTACTTCTGCTTGCTCTGGCATCGGCCGATGCCTTTCTCAATAGTCTACAGATAGTAAGCCAACCGCCCTCGGGAGTCTGTCTTTGCTTTCCGGCTGTATAACGAATGGGTAATGCGCCAATCTGACTAGCGATTGTAATACTCTATTTATTAGTTGAGATGAGATTTTTCCTGCCTATACCTATTGCTCATCAGACAGTATGTAACTAGTTTTTGTCTCCAGCCAGATGGTATTTCATTCTTTGAGGTGTTGGTTTAGTTGAATGACGGGCTTAATTGTTCGTTTCCCGGTGGTTATAGCTTGCCTGGTTACAGACCTCTTGACGAATGATAAAGTATTATGGATTACCGGCAAGCTGGTCTGAAATCTGATACCGAAATTGACCTGATTCATAACCTGCCCGTTTGTATTGTTTCATTAGCAGCTTAAACTGCTGAAGCGATAGTGAATTGTCGGAAAGGATTTGACGATTAGCGTGTCGATTTATCCAGAAGGCATATTCTTTGCCTGACAGATGCTTATTTAAATAAGCATCTATATCCTTATTGCCGGCTAAATCGCTATAGTCTCTTGTTTGATGACGATATGTTTTTATGAGCAGAATAATATTTCCCAGAGTCTCTAATTCGTCAATATGTAGCATGAAAACGTACGTGAATTAAACCCCTTTATCCAGCAGTGTATAGAAACAGAAGCTGGGGAAAGGGCTTCGTAAGGAGGCACTAATAAGTTTATACAAAAGCAGAACGGACTAAACGTTTGCAAATCCTGTATAATACAGACAGTAGTTAGTTAACGGTCCCTTTTCATTATTAGCAGAAACAGTGTACCTTTAAATAATACAAAAAGGTAAGTAGAGACATCTTATGTAACTATTTACCTTTTTGTATTATTTAAAAGTGCAACTCACTTTATGTAAAGAAATTACATCTGGGTTTGAGACTAAGAATGAAGATATATTTATTCTTAGTTTTGTTTTGCTGGCATAGTTATGGACTATTTAAAGGTATGTTAATTATTACTTGATTATCAGGTCTGCCGGATCTAAAGTAGTCCTGCTTATTAAGTAGCTTTCCTCAACTTTGCTCATCCCTTTATGGCCTTACTGCCGAATAGTACACCGTACCCTTTTCTGAAAGGGGGCGGTGAAATGGGCCACTTGACCCGTTCTTTCCTCTGGTCGCAAACACCATTGGGGAGCCCCGATGGCTGGCCATCGAGTTTACGAACTACGCTCAGCATCCTGCTCAACGCCAAGTTTCCTATGTTTCTGTTTTGGGGGCAAGACCTGCGTTGCTTTTATAATGATGCCTATCGATCCATCCTGGGTAATCAAGGCAAGCATTCCCAGGCGTTAGGACAACCTGGGCATCAGGTTTGGCCCGAAATATGGGCTACCATCAAACCCTGGCTAGACCAGGTTATGGCTGGTGGAGAAGCCGTTCGGGGCGAAGATCAACTTATTCCTATTGATCGAAATGGGCAACTGGAAGATGTATACTGGACATTTAGTTTCAGTCCTATTCATGACGAAACAAATTGTATTGCGGGTG
>JANXVQ010001008.1 GCA_025351545.1 Spirosoma sp. | reverse complement strand
GTAGAAGCCGCCGGAGAAGGTCGAATAGATGCTTCTAAGGAGATGGCTAGTCAGTGCGGCCTCATCAAGTTTAAGTCGAAGTGGTTAGAAAAAGATTATCCAGACACTGCTTTAATTCAGAAATCGAGATATACATGTCGTCTTCCAGGCCCTTTGCCCAGTTATCTGTTGGGGCTACCCCGTGATAGTAGGCTGAATAGCGAAGACCCAACAATTCAGCCAGATAGCGAAAGAAGCCAGGGGTGTAGGTAGCGGCGAATAGCTCAAACAGGTGTGCACCCGGCTGGCACCAAAGGATATTGGTGAATGATGCTCCGTGTGGTCCAATAATGAAATCAGCATTCTGGAAAATAGTCACCTGTTCAGTCACCGAGCGGGGAATGTCCTCGATCACCTGAAAGTTATAGGCCTTCAACAGGTGGATAACTTCATCTTCGTTCAAAATACGACGACGGCCCGAGCGGCTTATATAAATTCGATTGCGCTGGTTACCGGCAGGCGGCCTACCGGCAAGCACGTACTTACGGAGCGCGGCTACATCGGCACTGTTCGGATAGAACCAGTGCCCGGCGTTCGCCAGAAGGCATTGATCAAACGAAACCGTTGTTTTTCGGCTGTCAACAAGCTGGTTGCTCTCGATGCCTAACAAGGAGAGGTAATCACGTTCATAACTCGTATCAAAGAGCGGGTAAGCCACCAGTGCTTCTTTAAAGACAGATTCAGGCAGTGCGTCCTTAATTCGGCACAGCTTGCCCGCCACTAACAGGACATAGTCATAATAACCGCCCCACATAAAGCCGTCCAGGTAGTGACTCCAGGGAGCTATCAGAACGGATGTACTGCGGGTACTCCGCTTCGGGGGGAAGATAACATTGCGAAAGAAGTCGTCTGTGTTCGTGTCCGTACAAAGTAGTTTTCGCTGGATGATAATCCCGCCATAGGGCAACAGTTTTGCCCGTTGTTCACTAACGTCATAGTGCCAAACAGAAACGGGTTCGGTTTTGGCAGTTACCGGTTCAAAACAGATTTTAGCTGGTTGGGCCAGATCCGCAATTTTCGGCAACGGCAGGGTAGTCACCGGATGGGTTATCAGTTGATAGGGTTCTAAAAAAGATACGGTTTGTTCCTTCGTTAAAAAACGAACCCCGGCTTTCTTATATGCCCACTTAATTCCTTTTGCGAGTATAAGTTGGCGACCGGTTGCCAATAGTTGCCTAATCCGCCTAAAACGGGCGGTCTGTTTAGTAGAAGGTGTAGTAGGGTGGGGCATGGAAGGAAAAAATTGATGACAAATTGCGCTGACGTAATCAGTTAGAGTTAGCTACCTGTAAGGTTTACTACCGATGCTCTATATCAACAGGTTCACTAAAAGGGGCAGTATCAGTAGGGGTATCAGTCGCGTTAAAATCGCTCTGATTCCGATTTTTGAAATACGCCACTAATGCCTGCTTACCAAACTGACGAAACACGACCGGCGTGACGATAATGTCTAACAGGGTACTCGACAGTAACCCGCCAAGAATGACTGTCGCCACCGGATATAGGATCTCCTTGCCAGCCGCCGATGCGTTCAGCGTGAGCGGAATCAGGGCCAGCGCGGCCACCAAGGCGGTCATCAGCACCGGCACCAGCCGTTCCAGAGATCCCCGGATAATCATGTGCTCTGAGAACGTTTCGCCCTCCTGCTCGATGAGGTGGATATAGTGCGAGATCATCATGATGCCATTGCGGGTGGCAATACCGGTCAGCGTAATGAAACCGACCAGTGTGGCTACCGAGAACGTACCGCCCGTCAGCATTACTGCCACCACGCTGCCGATCAGGGCCAGCGGCACGTTGAGCATGATTTGCAACACGATCCGCGACGACCTGAAGTGGCTGTAAAGCACCAGAAAGATGCCGAGGATCGAGAAAATACTAAGCAGACCAATCAGGCTGGTAGCCTCCTGCTGACTCTCGAACTGACCGCCGTACTGCACAAAATAACCCGTCGGCAGCTTTACCTGCTGTGCAACTTTGGTTTGTAATTCTTCTACCGTGCTGCCCAGATCACGGCCCTGCACGTTGCAAGAGATTACGATCCGGCGCAGGGTGTTCTCGTGGGAAATGGAGTTGATCGCCGTTGTGTAGGCGATATCGGCGACCTGACCCAGTGGAATGGCGTTGCCCTGGGAATCGCTGATTTCGGCGGACTTGATCTTGTCGATGTCGATCCGCTCATCGTTCTTTACCCGGAGCAGAATGTCGAACGTTTTGGGGCCGTCGAGCACCTGACCCGTTACTTTCCCGTTGTAAAAGATCTCTAAATTCTGGGCGACTCGGCCCGCCTGAATGCCATACCGTTGCAGGGCATCGCGTTTGAGTTTAACGACCAACTGAGGCACCATCACCTGCTTTTCGATCTGCACATCGACCACGCCCGGTACGCTGCTGATGGTTTGCCGAATGCGGTCGGCGTTGGTGCGCAGCTCATTCAGGTCGTTACCGAACAGTTTGATGGCCACCTGCGCCCGAACGCCCGACAGCAAATGGTCGAGCCGGTGCGAGATGGGCTGACCAATATTCACCGTTACGCCCTTCAGCTCGTCCATCTTCTGCCGGATGTCGGCCAGCACCGCTTCCCGTGGCCGGTCGGAGGGTTTGAGGTCCACCTCGATTTCTGAGTTGGCGGGTGGTTCGGCGTGTTCGTCCAATTCGGCGCGTCCCGTCCGTCGGCTCACGTACTGCACTTCCGGCACCTGCATCAGGAGCTTTTCACCCACCACGCCAATCTGGTTCGATTCGTCCAGCGAGGTGCCGGCTGGGGTCGAAAAATTGATGGTAAACGAGCCTTCGTTAAAAGGGGGTAAGAATTCCGTCCCGAAAAAGGGCACTAGACTCGCTGCGGCAATAATCAGCGCGATGGCTACGCCCATAATGAGCCGGGGATGTTTTAAGCCCCAGTGCAATAAATGCGTATCATTCTTTTTCAGCCAGCGAACCAGGCCACTGTCCGTTTCGTGGTCGCTGTCGGGCCGGTCCGACGGGTCGGTGGCCACCGGAACGCCGGACCGGCGTTTTTTCCAGAATTGCCAACGGATGGATTGACCCGAATTAGCCAGCAAGTAGCTGCACAGCGCGGGGGTGACGGTGAGCGATACTAGCAGCGATGCGACGATACTCGTGATGTAGGCAATGCCGAGCGGAGCAAAAATCCGGCCCTCGATGCCCTGCATATAAAACAGGGGAATAAAGACCAGCACCACGATGATCGTAGCGTACACAATCGAATTTCGGACCTCCGCACTGGCCCGGTAAATGACTTCGAGCGTCGGTTTCGGCTGTTCAAGCTGTCGGTTTTCACGTAACCGACGGAATACGTTTTCCACGTCTACAATGGCATCATCAACCAGTTCGCCGATAGCAATGGCCAAACCGCCGAGCGTGAGGGTGTTGATGGAAATATCAAAGACTTTGAAGATAATAGCCGACACGACTAATGATAGCGGAATAGCCGTCAGGGTAATGAGTGTGGTACGGAAATTCAGCAGAAACAGAAACAGCACGATCACGACCAAGATAAACCCGTCGCGGAGTGCGTCTTCTACGTTTTGCAGCGAAGTCTCGATAAAGTGGCGTTGCTGGAACAGATTGGGGTTGATCTTCACATCGGCGGGCAGGGTTTTCTGCAACTCAGCAAGTGCCACTTCGACCTTTTTGGTCAGTTCGACGGTGCTCGTACCCGGCTGTTTTTCGACGGTCAGGATTACGGCCGGTTTGCCGTTCACGCTGGCATCGCCCCGCTTGATGGCCCCGCCAAATTTGACCTCCGCAATTTGCGACAACAGCACGGGTAATCCGTTTCGGTTGGCGACGACGGTGGACGACAAGTCGGCTAATGTCTGTACCCGGCCTACGTTTCGGATCAGCACTTCGGAGCCGTAGTGATCGAAAAAGCCACCGGTCGTATTTTGGTTGGTGCCTTCCATCGCCCGGTCAACATCATCAATGGTAAGGCCGTACTGCCGGAGCTTGGCCGTGCTGATGAGTACCTGATACTGCCGCCGTTCGCCCCCGATGGGAATCACCTGCGATACGCCCCCGATGCTCATCAATCGTCGGCGAATGGTAAAATCTGCTAAGGTGCGCAGGTCGGCCGGGCTGGTGGTATCGGCCGTCAGACCGACGAGCATAATCTGCCCCATCACCGAACTAATGGGTCCCATCACGGGTGTAATACCACTGGGTAGCTGTACCGTCTGGAGTTTCTCGGCCGTGAGTTGCCGGGCGCGGTAGATGTCGGTGTTCCAGCCGAACTCGACAAAGACCAGTCCTAGACCCGGCGAGGCCACCGACCGCACGATTTCGACCCCCGGTGCCCCGTTAAGTGCCGTTTCGACTGGTAAAATAACCTGCGTTTCGAGTTCTTCGGGGGCCAGTCCATTGGCTTCCAGAAACACCGTCACGCGGGGGCGGTTCAGGTCGGGCAGCACATCGACGGGCAGGTGAACGACCGTATACACGCCGTACACCAGCACCAGCGCGGCAAACGCCACCACGAACAGACGGTTGGCCAGCGAGAAATGAATCAGACGGTTGAGCATAATTGGTTTACTGTCTACCCCCACTGACCCATCGGTGGGGGGTATTTATCTACTTCACAGCAATCACGTAATCGGTCGTGCGGACTTTGCCGCCGTCCTGAAACTGTACCCAACCCCGATAAATACCCGCTTTCTCGAAGGTGGTGTGCAGGTCGAATTTGCCGTTTACCACTTCCGGGTGAACGTGCAGGTAGTTTTTATCGTCAATGCCCACCACCACCATGTGCGCTTTAGCACCGAGGTAATTCTCCAGCGTAGCCGCATCCATGTCTTTGCCATCTTTCTTCAACACGCCCTGAATGTGAGCCAGTTTTCCCACCTCAAACTGACCACTTTCGGGGACCAGATCAAGCGTGTAGTTATCCACCGTTGAACTGAGTTTAGGGGCCGAATAGGTGACTGGTTTGTACGGCGTACCACCCACCGTCAGGTTAATTTTCTCCAATTGGGGCGTACCACCCGTTGGACTATAGTCAGCAAAAAGGATATACTCACCACCCTTGGCAAAGTGGGTTTCATTTTTATTGGCACCGGCTGTGTAGTCCTTGTTGCCGGGTAAGACGGCGATGTCGTAGGTACCCGATGCCTGATAATCAGGATGGATATGCTCGAAATACGACAGGTCTTTGCTGACCACGATCAGGTGAATTTTACGCTCGTGGTGCAGGTCCAGTGGTACCAACTCCCCTGCTTTATCTTTCACGCCCGGCGTAAACGAAAACAGAGCGGCTTTACCCGCTTCAACGGTGGCCGGGGTAGCCTTGAAATTCATCACGTATGCTTTGCCATTGCTTTTGCCGGCATTGTCATTGTGTTCGAGTTTCATGCCGCACTTGGGGCACATATCACCTTCCTTACCCGTCACTTCGGGGTGCATGGGGCAGGCGTAGGTGTGTGCCTCGCTGTGTTCGGCCCCCGCCGTTGCATCGGTGGTGCCCCCGGCGTTGATGGCGTGGTCCG
>JANXVQ010000928.1 GCA_025351545.1 Spirosoma sp. | reverse complement strand
CCTGTTTTCTGCACGTTCAGGAAGTTGACAAAAATACCCTGTGCCGTTTCAGGACGAAGGTAAATCAGGCTGGAATCTTCGGCCAGCGAGCCTACCTGCGTCGAAAACATCAGGTTAAATTGCCGCACTTCGGTCCAATTGTCGGTGCCCGACACGGGATCTTTGATACCTTCGGCGATGATCAAATTCCGAACACCTTCCAGATCATTGTCTCCCAATAACCGGCCCATTTCCTGCAACAGGGCTGTGCTCCTGGCTTCATCACCTGCGTTGGCGTAGGCTTCGGCTTTGAGTTCCAGCAGTTGATCGGCACGGTAGCGTTTCTTTGAGTCGCGGTTGTCGATCATCGGATCGTTGAACGAGTCTATATGTCCCGACGCTTTCCAGGTCAGCGGGTGCATAAAAATCGACGCGTCAATCCCGACAACATTGTCGTGGAGTTGGGTCATCGCCTTCCACCACAGCGTTTTAAGGTTATTTTTAAGTTCAACACCATTCTGACCATAATCATAGACAGCCTGTAGGCCATCGTAGATTTCGGAAGATGGGAACACGAAGCCATATTCTTTGGCGTGGGCGATAATATCTTGCAGCGTTGTGGCTGGCGCTTGATTAGTATTCATACGTGGGCGCAAAAATACGTTGTCTAATTTTAAAATAGACAATTGTCAATAAACAAAGACGTGCAACTGTCTACCGACCATACATTGTATCCCTTTTTCTGATTGACACATGAGGTGATGTCTCTGTCAATCATATAGAAAGAAAAATTCATTTTATTTAAACAATTATGTAATAATAAGTTACATAATCACATACCCCTCGTCTAAGGGGCATGTTCAATCGTTTGCAGTCCCTCATTCGCGATTATTTCGGGTTTTCACACAAGGAGTCAAGGGGCTTTATGGTCCTGATTTTCCTGACGTTGCTCTGCCTGCTTATTCCATTTGTGTACCGGTTTGTTGCCATCAGAAAGCCGGCAGACACGTCCATTACCGATCAGCGTAAACTCGACAGCCTTGTCGCCCTGATGCAGGCAGAAGAAGCCAAACAGCCCCAATTTGGCAACCGTCGGGATAAGGACAAAACCACCGCCGAACGATTCAGCGAACCCAAACTTTATAATTTCGATCCGAATACGGTTAGCGTAGCGGGTTGGCAACAATTGGGTGTACCCAAATGGATGGCCGAACGTATTGAGAAGTATCGCAGGAAGGGCGGGCAGTTTCGCAGGAAAGAGGATTTGCTTAAAATTTACGATTTCCCTGCCGACCTCTACGATCAGCTCGAACCCTATATTACGCTAAAAGAAACCCCGCATTCGGACCGGCTCAATAATGACCGATTTGGGGCCAGCAAACCCTATCCCAATGAACCTTATAAGGCCAACGACCGACCGGCTTTTTCGGAGCGACCAGCCTACCCGGAACGACCCACAAAACTGGCTCTTCAGCCATTTGATATTAATACCGCCGACACCTCGCAGTTGATTGCTCTGAAAGGTATTGGCGCTACGTTGGCGGGGCGAATCATCAAATTCCGTGATGGACTTGGCGGCTTTATCTCGACGGATCAATTCCGGGAAATTTACGGACTGGACTCGCTCGCGCTGGATGAACTACAGAAATTCGGTAAGATCCAGTCGGCAGTGCATAAAATTCCGGTGAATACGGCAACAGCCGATCAACTGGACCGGCACCCGTTCTTGTCCCGTCGGCAAGCGCAGATTATTGTCAGCTACCGCGAACAACACGGCGCATACACTTCGGCCGAATCGCTGAAACCCATACGAATTCTGGATGCCAAAACGATTGAAAAGATTGCGCCGTATCTGGAATTTTAGCACTCCGGTGGCCGATGCAAGATAAATAGTCTTCACATAGCGTTTTAGTGACATTCAATAAAAATTAAAAACCACTAAAACGCTGTCCTATCGTTTCGTTAGCAGCACCACATTCTCCACATGATGCGTGTGGGGGAACATGTCTACAGGCTGCACCTTTGTTACGGCATAGCCTTCATCCAAAATGCCCAGATCGCGGGCTTGAGTGGCCGTATTACAGCTCACGTACACAATTCGCTCAGGAGCGGCTTTTAGTAACTGGCGCGTTACGGCCTCATCCATACCGGCGCGGGGCGGGTCGGTAATGACAACATCCGGGCGGCCATGCTGATCAAAAAAGCCATCAGTCAGGATATCTTTCATATCACCGGCCACGAATGTTGTGTTTGTAATGCCGTTCACATCAGCATTAACGCGGGCATCGGCTACCGACGCTTCGACATACTCCACTCCCACCACTTCCCGCGCCTGACGGGCAACGAAAAGGGCAATCGTACCCGTGCCCGTGTAGAGATCGTACACGCGTTCCTGACCTGTGAGTCCTGCCCATTCCCGGGCAACTTTATACAGGTTATGAGCCTGTTGGGCGTTGGTTTGATAGAACGATTTCGGACCGATACGAAACGTTAAGTCATCCATTTGTTCCTCAATATAGGATTTTCCGGCCCAGTTTATTACTTCCTGATCCTGATAGCTATCGTTTTTCTTGCTGTTGATAATATAATTCAGCGATGTAATCTGCGGAAACAAGCCCTGTAGATGGTCCATTAGCCCATTTAGCAACTCAGGATTGTTATATGCCACCTGCAACGTTACCATAACCTGCTGCGTAGTATCGGCAGTACGGATAATGAGCGTTCGTAGGTAACCGGTATGAATCTTGAGATTATACAACGTAACACCATTCTGAAACACAAAGTCGTTGACAGCCAGTCGAATGGCATTGGACGGATCGGGCTGGAGATAGCAATGACGAATGGGAAGGACTTTATCGAAACGGCCGGGCACGTGAAAACCTACCGCTCGCGGGTCAATAAGATGGTCGGTACCTACTTCGGCTTGTGTTTTCCAACGGCCTTCTGCGCAGGTAAATTCGAGTTTATTGCGATAGTATTGCGTTGGGTGAGCGGGCAGAATAGGTAGAATAGTGGGCAAGGCAACCTTACCAATTCGCGTCAGATGATCAACAACTTGCTGATATTTAAAACCCAGTTGCTCAGCGTACTGAATGTGTTGCCACTTGCAGCCTCCGCACGTACCGAAATGCTCGCAAAATGGCTCCGTTCGCAATGGTGACCATTCATGAACGCGCTCGGCAACGGCCTCGCGGTATTGCTTTTTGGTACTGGTAATGCGCAGATCCACCACATCACCCGGCGCAACACCTGGTCCGCCGGGGGGATTTTCAACAAAAATCACGCCCTCGTCGGTACGCACAATGCACTTCCCTTCGGCGGCTACGGCATC
>JANXVQ010000920.1 GCA_025351545.1 Spirosoma sp. | reverse complement strand
GCAATGCGCCGGGCGTTGGTTTCGTCGAGGTTCAGGTGTTGGCGCAGGTACGTAGCAACTTCCTCATCCGTAAATGCCCGAACAGCCACGCGTTGCGTTCGCGATAGAATCGTGATCAGCAGCTTGTCGGACTGGTTCGTTACGAGCAGAAACAGCGTTTGGGCAGGCGGCTCCTCCAGCACCTTTAGCAGTGCATTGGCCGACGATATATTCATGAGTTCGGGCAGCCAGATGAGCATAATTTTGTACGCTCCCTCATAAGCCTTCAGCGATAGTTTTTGCAGGATATTCCGGGCTTCTTCCGCCGAAATATTGCCCTGTTTATTGTCGGCCCCCATTGTTTCGAGCCAATCGGGCAGAGTACGGTAGGGTGTATCGAGCAAAAATTTTCGCCAGTTAGCCAGATACGCTTCAGACGTTTTTCCCTTCGCCAGATTGGCCACCGGAAAAACTATGTGCAGGTCGGGATGAACGAATTTCTGAACTTTTACGCATGATGCGCAGCGCCCGCAGGCATCATCCTGTTGCTTGTCTTCGCAGTTAATATATTGCGCCAATGCCAGTGCCAGCGCGAGGTTGGCACTGCCCGTTGGACCATCGAACAACAAAGCATGAGCGAGATGATTGGTTTGCACCGCTCGCAACAGGAACTGCTTCGTTTCGTCCAGACCGATTATTTCGTTGAATAACATAATCTTGTAACAACGGTTCCTCCGGGCCGTTAAGCCGTATAAACGACTAGTTTAAGCGTTGCTCACGCAACTCAACGGCCCGGAGGAACCGTTGTTATGTCAAAAATAGTTCTTAAAATTTCTTCCTCTATGTCGTCAAATAGTTTGCCGCGCCGGACAAACGCTTCACGGGCCACATGCAGTGCCTTGTCGATTCGGTAAGGCGTAAAGCCGTCGATTACGCCACCCCACGAGAAAGATGGAATGTGTTTTGGCTGAAAACCTCCGCCAAACACGTTTGCACTAACACCCACTACGGTGCCCGTGTTGAACATCGTACTAATCCCGGCTTTTGTAAAATCGCCCATCGTCAGGCCGCAAAAAATTCGCCCGGTATCTTCCAGTCGATCAGTGGCATAAGAGTGGATTTTGACATTACTGTAATCGTTTTTGAGGTTCGAGTTGTTGACGTTTGCACCTAGATTGCACCACTCGCCAATGACCGAATTTCCCAGAAAACCATCGTGCCCTTTGTTGCTGTAGCCGAAGAAAACGGTGTTTCCCACTTCGCCACCAACTTTGCAGAATGGCCCGATCGTGGTGTTACTGCGCATTTTTCCGCCCCAGTTTACGGTCGATCCTTCGCCGAGCGAAAAGGGGCCAATTACGATAGACCCCTCGCTGATCGTGGCGTTACGTCCGATATAGATAGGGCCACCTTCGGCATTCAGGATGGACGCCCGAATGGTTGCACCGGGTTCAATGAAAATGTTTTCGGGCGCGTAACAGCGGGTAAATGGGTCAGTAATGGGGGCTGATACTCGTCCGGCGGTCAGGCGCGCAAAGTCGGCGCGAATTTGGTCGCCGTTATGCACAAAAATATCCCACAGATTGTGGATAATCGTCAATGGTTCGGTAAATGTACGGAACGGATACCCGTCGTTCACCGTCGGGGCCGTTGACAACTGTTTATTGGTTCGTACGGCCAGAATAAACCCATCATGGGTTATCAGGCCCGTATCGGGGGGCAACGTTGCCATGGTTTCCTGTAAGGCTTTTGTCGGACAAACGGCCCCATTTACATACCAATTATCAGCACTGGCCACCTGTAGGAACTTCGCCTGCAAATACTGCTCGGTCAGAAACGAAGGCGTTTGCCCCAGAATATCGGCCCATTTCTCCGCCAGCGTCTGGATACCGATGCGAATGCCTGCCACAGGTCGTGTGAAGGTGAGCGGCAGTAAAGCGGTACGGATGACCGGGTCATCGAATAGAATCAGATTTGGCATTGAATGCATTAAGGAAATCAGGCGGCAAATATCTAACCTTAATCTGGAAAAAGAGAACGTATGTAACGGTACTTTTACGAAAAATATGGCCGCCCTACCAATCGACGCTATCATTCAACGCATTGCTGATTTGCAGGACGAGACCGGCCTGTTTGCTTCGTTTCGTCATAATCCGACGGTTTTTTATCATCGCCCGGATACCAACGTTTTTTTTACGGCTGTCACGGTTTTTACCTTGCAAAATCTGCGCCATGCGGTATTGCCCGGAACCCAATTGCTGATTGACCGGATAGGCGGGAGGGCGGCAGCCGCCTATCCTGAGTTTCGCAATAAAGATGGGCTGCCTACGTATAATTTCTGGCCTACGCGCCCATCAAGGCACTTTTCTAACGGCTACGTATTCCGACATTTTGAACACTTTCGCATTCCTGACGACATCGACGATACGGCTATGGTGTACCTAACCACCGCGCCAACACCCGCCGATCAGCTCTGGTTAAAACAGAAACTGGGGCAACACGCCAATGGTAGCCAAGGCCGTCAAATCAGAAATACGTATCCCGATTATCGAAATCTCCACGCTTATTCGACCTGGTTTGGCAAGAATATGGGCGTCGATTTTGATGCCTGTGCGTTGAGCAATAGTCTGTTCTGCATTTATCAGTATAATTTACCGCTGAACCAGCACGACACCGATTCGCTGATCTATTTGCGGTCGGTGGTGGAGTCTGGACGGTATATATCGGAGCCGTTTCGGTGCGCCCCCCACTACGCCCGAACCTCGTTGATTATATACCATCTGGCGCGGCTACTGGCGGCTTTCCCTATTCCCGAGCTGGAATCTATTCGCCCTCGCCTGATTGCCGACGCGCACCGGGAACTAACTATTGCGGGCAATCGCGTTGAGCAGCTAATACTGGCAACAGCTTTACTGCGCCTGGGTGAACCCGTCCCTGAAATAAATATCGACGGTGTTGAGCACGATTTCGACACGTTTCATTTCTTCATCGCGGGTTTGCTCACTGCTTATGAACAGCCCTGGTTACGCCGGTTTGCAGATCGCCCGCTTATGCAAATGCGCTGGCAATGTGAGGCTCATTGCTGGGCGTTGGTAGCTGAGTATCTTTCGTTAAGATAAATTAGGAACGCGTAATCAGGTCATACCGGGCCAGTAGATGTTTTATGCGATCATGTGAAATCATGCTAGAAAAAAGTTAACCCCGAAGGGGAAATCTACATACTCCTCACAATCCATTCCTGCGGTTGACAAAGCCAGGTCAATGTAATTAATACGTCTTCGTCATGTCGGCGGGTATGGCCAAAACGAAATCGGCAAGGTTACGATTGTCGGTGCCGGGCCTGGTAATATCAGACAGTTCGACGGAGGATATTGTAAGGATTTTAAGCGGCCGGGCGTTTTCTGTTAGTTTTTGCTGACGAAGATACCAGACAATTCCATCGAAATTCTTGGAATGATAATCTCCATTGAAGTGCAGGATCGTCTGGCCCGGTTTCCTGTTCTGCAAAATAAAATAAGCCATTGTAGCGTCTTTTATCGCCTGAGCCCGGGCGAAATTCGCCGTCATGTCCGACTGTGTACCGTGCGGATTGGTCCTTGGTTTTCCGTTATCGCCACACATCATATCCATCATAGCCTTGTAGCCGGGAAGCGTCAAATCAACGGGTATGGGCAGCGGAGCCATCTGACGCTTAGTGTCGGCCGATAGCGTGTCGAGAGATGCTAACCCCTCGCGTGACACCTGACGGGCATATCGGCGCGGTATGTTCGTAGCAAT